>DRHY01000134.1 GCA_011052985.1 Methylophaga thalassica | reverse complement strand
TAGAAGATGACTTTGCTTGGGTTACCAGTGAAGTAAAAAAAGTCGCTGATGAATATGCCTCAGGACGCATTGTATCGGTACTTGAAGGCGGCTATGTCATGTCGTCACTTGGCAGGAGCGTTGCTGCTCATATTGATGCTTTACTATAAAACACTTCCATCAACCATAAAAAAAGCCCTGAATAACAGGGCTTTTTTATGGTTGAACAATGACTCCTAGAACGGGATGTCATCGTCATAATAATCATCACCACCGCCATAGTCGGGACCCGCAGCAGGTGAGGCTGGTTTATTAGAGCCGCCTGCAGGTTGTTTTTGAGGACGTTGGTCGAAAGACGTGTCACCGCCGCCGGCATTGTAATTACTACCACCGCCAGAATTGCCGCCACCACCTGCACCACGGCTATCTAACATGGTCATTTCATTGCCCACAATCTCAGTTGTGTATTGATCCTGACCTTGTTGATTCTGCCATTTACGTGTTTGGATGCGGCCTTCAATATAAACCTGTGAGCCTTTATGAAGATATTGTTGCGCAATTTCACCCAGTTTGTTGCGAAGCACAACACGGTGCCATTCAGTGCGCTCTTGACGTTCTCCCGTTTGTCTATCTTTCCAGCTTTCTGACGTTGCAATTCGTAAGTTACAAATCGAACCGCCGTTTGGAAAGGCGCGGCTTTCTGGCTCAGCGCCTAGTCGACCGACGAGAATCACCTTGTTTACTGACATGGCTTGTTCCTTGGTTAATTGTGGATAGTATTACCTTTTGGCACCGCTATAAACGAGCAAAAAGCAGCTATCTAAGTGTTAATAAGCAAAAAAATTCATTCCCATCCGACACCTTAATAACGGCTAAAAACAGCGTTGTGTTAAAGCCATTACAATGGGATTTATATGGTGAAGGATAATAGCATTTACTCTTCGAACTTCCCAACCCCAAACATGTAGGGAATCATCTTTTTGGATATATATTGTTGAGATTAAACATGAAAACTGGTTTGACTCTGCCTTTAGTTAGTGAGCAGTAGCGAATGCCTCAAGCTCAGAGATATCAATCTCATCAGGCGAGTATTTCACATAAGCGACTTGTTCTTCAGCCACAACGATGGTTTCTCTGACACCTTTGATGGCATTCAGTTGGTCAATAATCTGCTGCACATTATTCAGAGAATTTGAATTTAGCTGAATGATTTTACTGCTGTAATGTTTCGGTGCTTTCATTGGAAAAACGAGACATAACCAAATAACAATTAATACGGTGCTGGCAAAGAAAATACCGATCACGCCAAAAAGGCCATAAAGTGTGCCACCCATTGCGCCACCGATAAAGGCACCTACAAACTGGGCACTGGAGTACACGCCCATCGCCGTACCTTTATTTTCAAGAGGGCTCAGCTTTGACATCATTGAGGGCAAGCTGGCTTCGAGAATATTGAAGGCAGTAAAAAACAGCCATAAACAGATCAAAATAGCGGCTAAGGAATGAGCAAATAAGGCCCAGCCTAGTTCGGCAAGACCAAGTACCACTATGGCACCGATGAACACCTGTTTCATCTTGCGTTTTTTCTCGGCAATGATGATGAAAGGGACCATGGTGACAAAGGCGAGTAGCAAGACGGGTAAATAAGCTAAGGCATGCTCACTTTTTGGCAGTCCAGCTAAGTTTTGTAAGGCTAAGGGTAGGGCAAAAAAACTGGTTGTTAACAGCAGGTGAAGTAGCATGATGCTCACGACGAGCCGCATGATTTGTTTATCGCCAAATACCTTGCTGAATCGGCTTGGTACTGTACCCATATCTCTGTGAGAGATTAGACGCTGTGGTGATGGCACCCACATGTGCAAGATGCCAATGCCGACAAGGGCTAGCGCTGCTGTAGCCCAAAATATGCCTGACAAACCAATCCAGTGTTCCAAAATAGCCCCAGTCGCCAAGGCAATTGAAAACGATAAACCAATGCTGATACCAATACTTGCCATGGCTTTCGTGCGGTGTTCGTCTCGAGTGAGATCGGCTGTTAACGCCATAATGGCTGCTGCAATAGCGCCACTACCTTGTAATAGCCTGCCTGCAATGACCATTTCAATGGAGGTGGCCATGGCGGCCATCACACTACCAGCGGCAAAAAGTAATAAACCGATGGTAATGACTTTCTTGCGCCCGATACGGTCAGAAAGCATGCCAAAAGGGATTTGAAGTAAGGCTTGGGTCAGTCCATATGCGCCAATGGCGATGCCAATTAGCATGGGAGTGCTGTTGGTGTATTGATGAGCAGATAAAGAAAATACCGGCAAGATCATGAATAAACCCAGCATTCTGAGGGCAAATATCAAGGAAAGTCCGGAAATACTCCGCTTTTCCAGCGAAGTCATTGCATCTGTTGTTGTTTGTTTTTGCGTCATGGTAGTGGGACAGAGTATATTGATCCGTTTGATTTTACTACGGAATCCTGATGAAAAATATAAGCGTTCCCGGGATGAAACATATAAGCATTCGTGGGGCTCGTACCCACAATCTTAAAAACATCGACCTCGATTTACCCAGAGACTCACTGATTGTGATTACGGGCTTATCCGGCTCGGGAAAATCTTCGCTCGCCTTTGACACATTATACGCCGAGGGTCAGCGTCGTTACGTTGAGTCCCTATCGGCCTATGCACGTCAATTTTTGTCGATGATGGAAAAACCTGATGTCGACCATATCGAAGGATTATCGCCAGCGATTTCTATTGAACAAAAATCGACGTCACATAATCCGCGATCAACCGTCGGTACCATCACCGAGATATATGACTACTTAAGATTACTTTTTGCTCGCGCCGGTGAGCCAAGATGTCCAACTCACCAATTACCATTGGCCGCACAGACGGTCAGTCAGATGGTGGATGCGGTGATGGAAATGCCTGAAGGCAAACGTCTTATGCTGATTGCCCCAGTAATTCAGGACCGCAAAGGTGAGCATCGAGATGTACTGGAAGAATTACGCTTAAAAGGGTTTGTTCGTGCTCGCGTTAATGGCAAAGTGATCGAATTGGATGATCCGCCGGAATTAGAACTTCGCAAAAAGCATACGATTGAGGCTGTTGTTGATCGCTTTAAAGTCCGTGAAGATATTCAGCAACGATTAGCCGAGTCTTTTGAAACTGCGTTAGCAATGGCCGATGGTGTAGCCAAAGTGGTATCGATGGATGATGAAAACGATGAAACTCTGTTTTCAGCTCGTTTTGCTTGCCCGGAATGCGGCTATTCAATCTCTGAATTAGAACCACGCATGTTTTCATTTAATAACCCAGCTGGTGCTTGTTCAAGTTGTGATGGTTTAGGTGTTAAACAGTTTGTGGACCCATCTCGTGTTGTCGCCCACCCAGAATTAAGTTTAGCAGCTGGTGCTATTCGTGGCTGGGATCGTCGCAATGCTTACTATTATCAGTTGATGTTGTCCTTATCGGAGCATTACAAATTCGACTTAGATACACCATTCCAAGAACTCTCAGACAATGTCCGCGAAGTCATTCTGTATGGGAGTGGCAAAACCCAAATAGCATTCAAATACATGGGTGATCGCGGTAGAAAAGTGGATCGTAAACATCCGTTTGAAGGCGTGGTTCCGAATATGCAGCGTCGCTATCACGAGACAGATTCCAATAGTGTTCGTGAGGACTTAGCCAAATATCATTCTGTTCGGCAGTGTCCGGAATGTCATGGGGCACGTCTGACCTTAGCTTCTCGCCATGTGTTTTTGAATCAAACGACTTTACCTGATGTGACATCTATGCCAATCGGTGAAGTGAGTGAGTATTTCGCCACCTTAAGCTTGCCTGGTAAACAAGGTGAAATTGCTGAAAAGATTATTACGGAAATCTCTGCTCGTTTAAGTTTTCTGGTCAATGTTGGTTTGGATTACTTGAGTCTGGCACGCAGTGCCGAGACACTATCAGGTGGTGAAGCGCAGCGTATTCGTTTGGCTAGTCAGATTGGTGCAGGTCTAGTGGGTGTGATGTATATACTCGATGAGCCATCGATAGGTTTACATCAGCGTGATAATGACCGTTTGTTAACGACCTTAAACCGTTTACGGGATTTGGGTAATACGGTGATCGTGGTTGAGCATGATGAAGATGCCATCCGCATGGCCGATTATGTGTTGGATATCGGCCCTGGTGCTGGTGTGCATGGCGGTCATATTGTGGCCCAAGGCACGCCGCAAGAAATCATGGATAGTAAGGACTCGCTCACCGGACAATACCTGTCAGGCAAGCGAGTGATTGAAGTTCCTAAACAACGTCAAGCACCGCATGCCGGAAGACAGATTGGTCTTCGTGGTGCCTGTGGTAATAATCTACAAAATGTAGACATTGATATTCCGATTGGTCTTATGACCTGTGTTACCGGTGTATCTGGCTCAGGTAAATCAACGTTAATTAATGAAACGCTTTTAAAACTCACCTCGAAATATTTAAATGGGGCCTCGGAAGAACCTGCCGCACATTCTGAAATTTTAGGCCTAGAGCAACTGGATAAAGTGGTAGCGATTAATCAAAACCCCATCGGTCGCACACCAAGATCTAATCCGGCAACCTACACGGGGCTGTTTACACCTATCCGCGAACTATTTGCCGGCACGCCAGAGGCGCGTTCACGTGGTTATGGGCCTGGCCGCTTTAGTTTCAATGTCAAAGGTGGTCGCTGTGAAGCCTGCCAAGGTGATGGATTAATCAAAGTCGAAATGCATTTCTTGCCTGACATTTATGTGCCTTGTGATGTCTGTAAAGGCCAGCGATATAATCGTGAAACGCTTGATATTCGTTACAAAGGTAAAAATATTACTGAAGTATTGGATATGACGATTGAAGATGCCAATGTGTTCTTCGAAAATATACCAGTTGTGGCTAAAAAACTGCAGACACTGATTGATGTTGGTCTGACATATATCAAGCTAGGTCAGAATGCCACTACCTTGTCAGGTGGTGAAGCGCAGCGTGTTAAATTGGCGAAAGAGCTGTCGAAACGAGACACGGGTAAAACCTTGTATGTGCTCGACGAGCCAACAACGGGCTTACATTTCTTTGATATTGAACAGTTACTCAAAGTTCTACATAACCTAAGAGATCGTGGCAATACCATTGTGGTGATTGAGCACAATCTTGATGTGATTAAAACTGCCGACTGGATCATTGATATGGGCCCAGAAGGTGGCGCTGGTGGTGGAGAAATCTTAGCCGTTGGTACGCCAGAAGATGTCGCTCAGCATAAGCAATCCTATACTGGCCACTACCTTAAAGCGTTGTTAAATAAATGAGCTTAGAACAAGAAATTAAGTTACATGTGACGCAAGAGCAGCATCTCGATTTGACGCAGGTCGCTGGCTTGTCTGAGTGTCTCGATAGGGAGGTTTTTTCCCAGCATCTATTGAGTACTTACTTCGATACGCCAGATAAAGCCATCATGAAATTTGGTGCGGGTCTGCGGTTGCGCATGATTGGCGAGCAGTGGCTTCAGACCGTTAAATCAAATGGTCAAGCAATCGATGGTTTGCATCAACGTGATGAATGGGAACACGCCCTAACGGGACCTGAGTTTGATAAATCGCTGTTGCAGCAAACTGTCATTGGACCGCTTGTTGATAAAGATGCTATCTGGGCCCAAATTGAACCACTATTTACTACGGAGTTTGAGCGTGAAGTATGGTGGCTAAAACTGGCGAATGACACGATAGTAGAACTGGCTTATGACCGAGGTGAAGTGAGGGCTGGAGACAAGCGCGTCGGGATTCATGAAATTGAGATTGAATTAAAGCAAGGTGATATTACAGTTTGTCAGGCCCTAGCTGAGTCACTCAAATCTGCACTGCCTTTGCAGCCCAGCGATATAAGCAAGGCTGGCCTCGGTTATGGTTTACTCAATTCTAAAACAGTCGAATAAGCAGGAAGCTACGAGGCTTAACGGGTAGATAAGCCTCGACCTGTTTCAAACTTCCAAGTGCGAATGACGGTGAGCATATCGTTATCTTTCAATACGTCTTTGGGTATTGCGGCGTAGGGAGCGCCTAAACGCACAATTTTCACGGCTGCCTCGTCTAACACTTTATGGCCTGATGATCGTGAAATAACGATTCCCCCAGCAGGTACACTGCCATCTGGATTAATGTCGACTGATAACATCAGACTGCCACTTACTCCCTGCTGGCGTGCTTCTTGTGGGTAATTCATATTACCAATTCGCTCTACTTTCATCTCCCACGCTTTCATGTAGGAGGCGGCTGCGAACTCTTTAGTCGACGCTGATATACGGCGTTTTTTCGGACGTTCACTCAGCGCTTTTGTGCTACGGTCGAGCTTATCTTGCAAATCCGATATTTCATTGCGTGTTTGCATCATCAGATCTTGTGCTGAGGGTAAGGCTTTAACTGTTTCGGTCGGCTCAGCCTGCTCATCTATTGCCGTTTCGGCTTTTTCTTCTGTTTGTTGAACCTGACGGTCAGCTGATTTTTGAGTGAGTTTTTTGACCTGTTTTTTTGGCTCGGGCGGTTTCTCACGCTTAGGTTTGTTCTCGGGGTTTGGGGTTGCTTCCACTGTTTTTGGTGCAGGAGGCTCAGGTTTAGTGACCACTTGCTGAACTGGCTTGGGTTCGGGTACGGGGGGCTGTGGTGCTTTTTGGACGGGTGGCGGTGATGACGGGGTTTCTGCTACCGGAACGGGCGCATCTGGTGTCGGTTCTGGTGTCGGCGTATCAAGTTCCCCACCACCTTGGTTATTAGCTTGCGCCAGAAAATCAGCTTTTTCGGGCACAATCTTGTCTTGTTGTTTTACCAAGGTGATGTCGAGATTATTGACAGGGGCATTAGTGGGCTTTGAAAACACATCAAAACTTACCCCTAGCACCACCACCAAATGAATGATGACAGAGAAAAGTAGGGTAAAAATTAACCTATCTGATGACACCGCTTTAGCCATGTTTATGGCGTGACGATGTCACGAATGATCGGTTGATGAGAAGAGTCTGTCAGGCGAACCTTTTTTTGCATGGTTGGCGTCATTTCTACTTGACCATCAGCACGCACAATCATCACATCTTTCAGCCCTAGCGAACCAGCTATGGTCGGCCAACTTTTTCCAGCCACGATCATAGCTGTAGCCGATGCATCTGCTCGAGCCGCTTGTGTGTGAATAACCGTCGCAGAAATATTATCGCGAGCAGGATAGCCGGTTCTAGGGTCTAGAATATGTGGGTAACGAACACCTTCATAGGTGAAAAAGCGTTCGTAATCACCTGACGTAAACACACTTTCATCGCCCGAAACCGCCACCGAGGCCAGCATGCTGCCTTCTTTTCGAGGATGACGAATACCAATAATCCATGGTCTGTCACCATGTTTACCAATGGCACGAAGATCTCCACCGATATTGATGATAGCGTTATTAACGCCTTTTTCTTTCAGTGCGTTTATGGCGGCATCCACAGCGGTGCCTTTAGCAAAACCACCAAACCCTAACTTGACCATAGGGTTATCGCTGGTCAGTACATTATTTTCAATGTGAATATCATCCATGGTCGGTGCGGCAGCTAACCATGCATCAATGTTTGCTTGTGCTGGTGGCGGTCTAGATTCAAACCAATCATCCTCGTGATAGCCCCATATTTCGAATAACTTACCCGCAGCGGGATTAAACAGGTTGTGACTTTCTTTTGCGTACGTCGCCGCCTCTTCGATGACAGTGGCAACTTCCGGTTTGATATCAATCGGTTTTCCGGCCGCAATTGCCTCATTAATTCGCGTTAAGGTGCTTGGCTTCCATGCGTGCCAAGTTTTATTGATATTGCTGAATGATCGTTCTAAATCATTGGCAGTGCTTTCCGCTGTTTCTGCATCTACGCCATATAAACTAACGTCGATTTCAGTACCAAAGGCATAAAATTTTGCTTGGCGAGCGGCTTCTTGATCACTGCACGCAGTCAAAAAAGTTAATGTAATAAAAAGTGAGGGAAGTAGTTTCATGATAAGTGTTTATCTATAGCAGTCATTAAATCGGCGCCGATATTGATGCCAAATTCTCTATCAAGTTCACGAATACATGTCGGACTGGTGACATTTATTTCTGTTAAGTAATCACCAATGACATCTAAGCCAACAAATATTAAGCCTTTTTCTCGTAATGTGGGGCCAACCTGCGAGCAAATCCAACGATCACGCTCTGTTAAAGGGCGTCCTTCTGCACGGCCACCTGCGGCTAAATTGCCTCGTGTTTCGCCATCAGCAGGAATTCGTGCCAAGGCATAATCAACAGGTTCACCATCAATCATTAGAATGCGTTTATCACCGTCTGTAATTTCAGGCAGATAGCGCTGGGCCATGATGGAGCGTTTACCCATATCACTTAGGGTTTCAACAATCACCGAAAAATTAGGGTCACCAGCATTTACTCGGAATATAGAAGCGCCGCCCAT
>DRHY01000133.1 GCA_011052985.1 Methylophaga thalassica | reverse complement strand
GCTGGGTTTGTTTTCATCTGTTCTCTCCAAATAATTTCCTCACAGAATAGCTTACTAGTGTGAGGAATTTGTATATATTTTGTTGTTAGCAATATTTAGCGTGCATAATACTGTTGACATAATAAATAACAATCATTATCATTCACATCAAGGTAAACATCTGAGAGGTTCTTGATGATCGTTTGTATTTGTAACAATGTGAACACTGACACAATAAACACAGCAATCGAAGCTGGTGCTAGGTCTGTCAACTGTATTAAACAGGAAACAGGTGCCTCGGCATGTTGTGGAAAGTGCCAGTTCAAAGTGAACCGTCTTCTGAACGAGTTTGAAGAACAAGAACTCATGCCGTCAGCATCCAAAGTACAATCAATCGAAGCCTAAGAGCACTTTATTTGCGCAATTCTAACTTTTCTGAAGTCTAGTATACTCATTCATCTTACCAAACAAAAAAAATCTCCCTTCCGGCTATAATTCCATACTAACTTTATCTATTTCATCACTTATTTCCTAAACTACTAACTACACTCATTTATTTGCAGAAACAGTCGGCATATATTGAGATTGTGAATGATTATTTATGCATCGGGCAAAATAATCTAGATGATAATAGTTCTGATTTTATTTTTTATATCAGTCGCTTACCTTTGACTTTCTGAAATAACTCACCATAATTGTTGCAAGTTTATCGTCTATGGAGAGTCTGTCATGAAAGGTGACACTAAAGTAATTGAGCTACTTAATAAATGTTTAGGAAATGAACTGATAGCGATTAATCAGTATTTCTTACATGCAAAGATGTACAAAGATTGGGGGCTAACTAATCTATACGAACATGAATATCATGAGTCGATTGATGAAATGAAACATGCTGATAAATTAGTTGATCGCATCCTATTCCTAGAAGGACTTCCTAATCTCCAAGATCTTGGTGCACTTCGTATAGGTGAAAATGCTAAAGAAATGCTTGAATGTGACCTGTCACTTGAGTTAGATGCTATTCCTGACTTAAAAGAAGGGATTAAGTATGCGGAATCTATTGGTGATTTCGTGTCACGTGATTTGTTTCAATTCATTCTCAATGCCGAAGAAGAGCATGTAGATTGGTTAGAAACGCAATTAGGTTTAATTGAGAAAATGGGTATACAAAATTTCATTCAAACCCAAGTTGTCAAAGAAGCGGAATAAGACTGACCTAATAAATATATTTACAAAACCCTGAATTGGCTTAGCTGGTTCAGGGTTTTTTTTATGCCTACAATTTATCGATTAGATGTTTTCTTAAGGTTAATTTAAGAATTAAAAAATATAATTGTATAGCCAAATATTGTTCTGAAAAATAGGGCTGAAAATCTAAGTAATATAAGAACTTATTCTGGCACTAAATAAAGAAAAATATTTTCCAATGAATAAAGTTAAATCTGTAAAAAAAGCAGAAATTAAACATCAAAAACTTTATTTTTAAGGGCGAATGTTATTAAAATGCGATAAACTATTGTGCGCGATATAATTTGGTGAAATAGAGATGGAAGAAAGACTATATACAACAACTCAACTTGCAAAAGAACTAAGTGTTACGGCAAGAACCATTCAATTATGGGCAAACAATGGCTTGATTCATGTTGAAAAAACACTTGGTGGACATAGACGTATTAGTGAAAAAGAAGCACTGCGATTAGCTAAAAAGCTTGGGAAAAAACTTAAGCTGGATTCAGTCACTCCTAACGCCTCAATACCAGTCGATGCTTCACTTAATATTGTTATCATTGATAATGATCTCGATTTTTTGAAATTATATGAATCACAATTTTCAAACTGGAATAAATCATTACCGATTAATTTGCACACAGCTGATAATGGCATCGATGGTTTGCTATTAATCGGAGCATACAAACCAAATTTAATCATTGTAGATCTTGATTTAAGTCAGTTCGATGTTATTGAAATGGTTAATACCCTATCTGAGAATCCAATGATACGTCATTGCAAGATCATGCTTGTCTCTCATCATGATAAAAATGATGTAGATGCAGTGAAGAAAATACCAGTAAGCGTCATCATTGAAGAAAAGCCTGTGTCATTTGCACGTATTAAACGCTTGGTTGAAGAGATAGATTCAGAATTAAAGGGCTGATGAAAAACACTGTTATGATAATTAGGAATTAGTAGGTCATATCTACGCCCGATTTCTTTTTGACATAAACATAGCAATCTAATACAATCTCGCGTCTTGTTGGCTGGGTGATGGAATTGGTAGACTTGGCGGATTCAAAATCCGCTGCCGAAAGGCGTGGGGGTTCGAGTCCCCCCCCAGCTACCATTATTCAAATGAGTCAAATCCCGTTTGAAATATTCATATCATCACTCAATACACTTCTTTGTTGGCCTTTCCTATCTATCAAAATTTTGTTTTATAGACCATTTGGTACTAACTCATAGGCCTCGGTGGATAAAACAATAAAAACTCAATCTCATGGTCTTATCTGACAAGTATCGTCGATGTTTACATCATGAGAGAACTATTTTTTAATCTCCTATTTGATGCTTAAACAGGAAAATTGACAACTTTTTGCTATGATCTCGCCATGAAAACAAGTGATTTTACATTCAATCTTCCAGACGATTTGATCGCACAGTACCCACCTAAAACGCGAACAGCCAGTCGTCTATTATCGCTGGAGCGAACTTCGGGAAAAACAGAGGACTTACTGTTTCCGAATTTATTATCCCTTCTAAACAATGATGACCTGCTGGTATTCAATAATACTAAAGTGATTCCTGCTAGATTGCTTGGTACAAAAGACAGCGGTGGTAAGGTCGAGGTATTGGTCGAGCGAGTATTAGATGACAATCGAGTGCTTGCTCATGTGAAAAGTAGTAAGTCACCTTCTGCTGGACGACAACTACTACTAGAACAAGAATTAAAAGTCGATGTCATTGGCCGTCACGATGCGTTATTTGAATTACAATTTTCCACTACGACTTCTGTAATAGAAACACTTGAGCAATATGGTCGTTTACCATTACCTCCTTATATAGAGCGTGATGTTGCCAAAGAAGATTTAGATCGTTATCAAACAGTTTATGCTCAACATGTTGGTGCAGTAGCTGCACCAACAGCAGGATTACACTTTGATCATGATTTACTGAACACAATAAAAAAAGCGGGTATCAGCACGGCAGAAATTACCTTGCACGTTGGAGCCGGTACCTTTCAACCTGTTAGGGTAGAGGACGTAGAAACTCATCAAATGCACAGTGAGCGAATCAACATCAGCCAAGATGTAGTTGATAAAGTGAAACACACAAAACAGCAAGGTGGTAGGGTGATTGCTATTGGTACAACAAGTGTCAGAGCACTTGAGTCAGCCTCTCAATGTGGCGAAATTAAACCTTATGAAGGTGAAACAGATATCTTCATATATCCAGGATATGAATTCAAAACAGTAGATGCGATGGTGACCAATTTCCATTTATCTGAATCCACTTTATTGATGTTAGTGTCTGCCTTTGCTGGGAAGCAAAACATCATGAATGCATACCAGCATGCTATTGAACAACGCTACCGTTTCTTTAGCTACGGTGATGCGATGTTTATTAGTTAAGGAATCATATGAAATCATTAGAGCAAATTCGTTTCATACTCGTTGGCACAACACATCCCGGTAATATTGGTGCTGCCGCTAGAGCAATGAAAACCATGGGAATAACGCAATTACACTTGGTTGAACCTAAAATTTATCCAAGTGCAGAGGCAACAGCAAGAGCATCTGGTGCCGATGATGTTCTTCACAATGCGGTTGTTCATAATAGCTTGGCAGAGGCGTTAGCTGGCTGTCATTACAGTTTTGCGATGAGTGCTCGGTTAAGGCATTTACCTATGCCTATAATGAATCCGAGAGAAGCAGTGACAAAGTTTGAAGGCTTTGCTGAAGATACGCAAATAGCTATCGTCTTTGGTAGAGAGCATTCCGGTTTGTCTAATGAGGAGCTCGATCAGTGCCAATATTTGATCAATATTCCAGCTAATCCAGACTATAGCTCACTCAATTTAGCCGCTGCTGTGCAAGTGATTGCTTATGAAATAAAAATGAGTTTTCAACCTACTATACACGTGGGTAGAGTAGGGGAAACGCGTGAAACGATTACTAATGATGATCTGTCTCATCTGTACGAGCACTTTGAACAATCACTCAAAGAGATAGGGTTCTTAGATCCAGCTAACCCAAAGAATCTAATGCGTAGAATCAGACGTTTATTCAATCGAGCAGATTTAGATCGTAATGAACTGCAAATAATGCATGGTATTTTGCGTGCAGCAGAAACCAAAGCGAGGAAATAATGACCGAACAGATTAGTCGATGGGAACGAATTAAAGAAGACATACAATGTGTCTTTGATCGTGATCCTGCAGCGAGAAATGTAGTTGAAGTAATTACAACTTATCCTGGGGTTCATGCGCTTCTATGTCATCGATTGAGTCATTGGTTATGGCGAGCTAATTGGAAATGGTTGGCCAAATTCATTTCCTCTATTTCACGTTGGCTGACAGGTATTGAAATTCATCCTGGTGCCAAGATTGGTCGGCGCTTCTTTATCGATCATGGCATGGGTGTTGTGATTGGTGAAACGGCAGAAATTGGTAATGATGTCACCTTGTATCATGGCGTAACATTGGGTGGAACTTCATGGAAAGAAGGTAAACGTCACCCAACTCTAGGTAACGATATTGTCGTTGGTGCGGGTGCCAAGGTTCTAGGTCCAATTACCTTGAGTGATGGTGCGCGTATTGGTTCGAATGCTGTTGTCGTTAAAAATGTGGACAGCGGTGATACGGTGGTCGGTGTACCAGGACGTGTCGTTAAAACTAATCTCACGGAAGATCAAAAACAGCAGCATAAATTAGCTCAATCCGTTGGCTTTGATGCCTATGGCACATCGAGTAAAACAATGGACCCTGTCGCGAACGCTATTCATGGCTTAATTGAGCATATTCACCTTATGGATAAGCGTGTAGATGAGATGTGCAAAACGATCCATCGTCTTGGTGGTGAGTTACCGGAAAACGTCGTAATGCCTGAGCTTAAAGGGTGTGACACCTATCAAGATCAGGACAATAATAAAGTTGACTAAAATAGTCAGGCATGTAAACTTTATTAGGTTAAAGATACTCTGGATTAAAACATGCGTTTAACGACAAAAGGCCGATACGCCGTGACGGCAATGCTAGATTTGAGTCTAAATTATGGCCTAGGCGCAATCACATTAGCTGATATTTCTGAAAGGCAAGGTATTTCACTGTCCTATCTAGAACAGTTATTTGCTCGCCTTCGAAAACAAGGCTTGGTAAGTAGTTCAAGAGG
>DRHY01000132.1 GCA_011052985.1 Methylophaga thalassica | reverse complement strand
TTGATAATCTAGGCTTGCCTAATTTGTAGCTTGTATCCGCACAGGGACATAAAATTCAATGAACAATTCACCTCCGAGTTTCTTTACTTAAAATACACTCATCTATTTAGTGAGCTGCTCACTTCCTCTGATTTTGAATGAATACACTGATATTTTTACTTACTTTGGATTTAACAATCTTAGAATAACAGGCATAAAAAAAGCCATCCGAGGATGGCTTTTTTTGAGTCTGCAAAGCAGCCAACAATTAACGTTTTGAGAATTGTGGACGTTTACGTGCTTTATGAAGACCAATTTTCTTACGTTCTACAGCACGTGCATCACGAGTGATGAAGCCTGCTTTACGTAATTCTGATTTTAATTCAGTGTCGTATTCAACTAATGCACGACTGATACCGTGACGAATAGCACCAGCTTGACCGTTGTTACCACCACCACGAACGGTGATTTTAAGGTCAAACTTTTCTAACATGTCGACTAATTCTAATGGCTGACGAACAACCATGCGTGATGTTTCACGACCGAAATAATCTTCAAGTGTACGAGTGTTGATTGAAATATTGCCGCTGCCCGGTTTCAGAAATACACGAGCTGTTGAGCTTTTACGACGACCTGTAGCGTAGTATGAATCTGCCATGTCAATATCCGTTTAGATTTCCAGCACTTTAGGCTGTTGTGCTGTATGAGGGTGTTCTGTGCCAGCGTAAACTTTTAGTTTGCTAAACATTGTACGACCCAGCGGGTTTTTAGGAAGCATACCTTTCACAGCTGATTGGATAACACGCTCTGGTGCTTTTTCAAGCTGTTTCTCTAGAGAGATAGACTTGATACCACCGATATGACCTGTGTGATGATAGTAAACTTTGTTTTTCATTTTGTTACCACTTACACGCAATTTTTCAGCGTTGATAACAACAATGTAATCGCCAGTATCAACGTGTGGCGTGTAGATAGCTTTATGCTTTCCACGCAAACGTCTAGCGATTTCTGTAGCCATACGGCCTAATGTTTTGCCGTCAGCATCAATAACGAACCAGTCACGACGAACTTCTGCTGGTTTTGCACTTATGGTTTTCATCCGCGAGTTGCTCCTGATAATTACGCAGGCGGGCTAAATAAAGAGGGAGAATATTACGCACTAAGAAATCTGCTGTCAACACTATATTATATAAACAGCCATACCAATAATGCGCCTAGAGCGAGTCTGTATATTACAAACGGCCGCATCCCTATGCGATCTAACATTTTTAGGAATAAGAAAATGCAGATATAGGCACTGACTGCGGAAAAAAACGCACCAGTGCTTAAGGCGAGCCAGTCTACCACAAGATTTGATTCAATGAGTTCAATGATTTTCAGTCCGCCTGCAAGAATGATCACCGGAATCGATAAAAGAAACGAGAAGCGTGCTGCAGCTTCACGGGTTAAACCCAGCATGAGTCCCGCTGTAATGGTTATTCCTGAGCGAGATGTGCCTGGAATAAGAGCGATTGCTTGCGCAATGCCAATGAAGAGAACGTCGTGCCACGTTAATTGATTTTCGTTTCGTATGCGCTTCCCGCGCCAATCAGCCCAACCTAACAATAAGCCAAACACGATAGTCGTGATAGCGATGACTAGTGGACTGCGCAAAGATGTCTCCACATAATCGCCTAAAAATAAGCCTGCTAATCCTACTGGAATTGTTCCAAAAATTACTGCCCAAGCTAACTTACTATCGCCGACAGATTGTCTTTGCTTCAGGGAGCTGAACCAATCTGCGCTAAGAATCACAATTGTTTTACGAAAATATAAGATAACGGCGGATAGGGTCCCAACGTGAACGGCGACATCAAAAGCGAGCCCCTGATCCTGCCAGTCGGCGATAATGGGTAACAAAATAAGATGCGCAGAACTAGAGATGGGTAGAAATTCAGTAAGTCCCTGCAGAATGGCAAGTGCCAAAATATGTAAAAAATCCATTGCTTAATTGAGTCCATTTGGAATGAGTGAATAAAAGACACATTGAATGTGGGTCATATTATAGCCACGCACATGTTAAAATTACGCTCTTTACATCACTCTTATTTATAAAGAGGTTCATCAGTAGACATGTCAAACCGAATTCGCGAGATTCCGTACAACTATACTTCATTCTCAGATCGTGAAATCGTCATTCGTTTCCTAGGGGAACCGATGTGGGAGGTTCTTCAACAGCTTCGTGAACAGCGTAAAACAGGCCGTAGCGCGAAAATGTTGTTTGAAGTCTTAGGTGATATGTGGGTTATTCATCGTAATCCCTATATCCAAGATGACTTAGTAGAAAATCGTAAACGTTGGGACTCCCTGCGCCATGCGCTGCATCATCGTTTAGATCAGATTCGTAATCGTGCTCAAGAAAATGGTAATGATTTGGCGCTGCAATTAGAGAAAAGTGCGCGCCAGGCAGTTGATCGTTTTGAACGTAACCTCCTAAGCACGGCGGAGCGTCGCCGGATGGTGATGCGTCGATTATCGAAAACCACTAAGAAATACAATATTCACTTTGATGGCCTAGCTCGAGTATCACATGTGACCGATGCCACTGACTGGCGCGTGGAGTATCCACTTGCTGTCGTGACGCCTGATAGTGAAGAAGAAATGGCGGCTATTATCGCCGCGTGTATAGATCTTGGCTTGACGGTTATTCCTAGAGGGGGCGGTACCGGCTACACCGGTGGTGCGATTCCTCTGACGGCAGACAGTGTTGTTGTTAATACCGAAAAACTGGAAGGGCTTGGTGAGGTGATTTATCGCCACATTCCAGGTCGTGAAGAACGTGTTGCTACTGTTCGTGCCGAAGCAGGTGTGGTGACACGTCGTGTCTCTAATCTTGCAGATAAAAGCGGATTGGTGTTTGCCGTTGATCCAACCTCACAAGATGCCTCTACTATCGGTGGTAATGTCGCCATGAATGCTGGCGGTAAAAAAGCAGTGATGTGGGGGACCGCTCTAGATAATCTACTATCTTGGAGAATGGTTACACCAGATGCGACGTGGATGGAAGTTGAGCGTCTTAATCACAATATGGGCAAGATCCACGATATTGAGTTTGCTGAATTTAAGGTTACACGTTTCCAAGCCGATGGCAAAACCGTTGTTGGTGAACCGGAATTTATGTCAATTCCTGCCAAAGAGTTACGAAAAATTGGCTTAGGTAAAGACGTTACTAATAAATTCTTAGGTGGTTTACCAGGTATTCAAAAAGAAGGCTGTGATGGTTTAATCACCTCATCCGTGTTTGTTTTACACCGGATGCCTGATTATATCCGTACTGTTTGTCTCGAGTTTTTTGGTAATGACTTAAGTAAAGCGGTCCCCGCTATTGTTGAAACCAAAGACTTTTTAGACGCTAATGACAAAGTGCTGTTGGCGGGTATGGAACATTTGGATGAACGTTACGTACGTGCAGTTGATTATTCAACAAAAGCGCCACGTTCAGTGTCTCCTAAGATGGTCTTACTTATTGATATAGTCGGAGATGATGAAGATGCTGTGGCCAAAGCCAGCTCGGAAGTTGTTCGTCTAGCGAATGCCCGTGAAGGAGAGGGCTTCATCGCTACTAGTGCAGAAGCACGTAAACGCTTCTGGGCGGATCGGTCTCGTACGGCGGCTATTGCTCGTCATACAAATGCCTTCAAAATCAATGAAGACGTTGTTATACCGCTAGATAGATTATCGGAATATAACGATGGTATTGAGCGTATCAACATTGTTCAATCAACACGAAATAAACTTAAAACGGCAAAGGCTGTTAAAGAATACTTAGCATCCAATCCGAAAGAACTGACCGATTGTGGTAATAAAGACCTTGAATCCAGTGCTGAAAATGATGCGATAGTTAACTCGAAAAATGAGGTGGCTTGTCAGCATCTAGATGTTGTTATGGCTCGCTGGCAGAAAATTTTGGATAGCTTAGACGCTCCTGCGACTGAACTAGCTGATTTATTACCCGAAACGGCCATTGCAAACTTTGTTGAAAATGACACATTGTTTAATGTGCTTCAGCGACGTGATTTACGTATTTCTTACCGTGATGAAGTTGAAAAACCTTTAAAAGACATGTTCTCTGGTAAGGCTTTGAGTGCATTACGCAACAAAATCGACAGTGTTCATAAAGAAAATCGTTCAAGCCGTTTATTTGCTGCAACGCATATGCATGCCGGTGATGGCAATGTGCACACCAATATTCCAGTTAACTCGAATGACTATGACATGATGCATGATGCTGAAGGCATTGTGGATGAAGTTATGGCGCTAGCAGGTAAATTAGGCGGTGTTATTTCTGGTGAACACGGCATTGGTTTGACGAAGATGCAGTATCTGGACAAAGCCACTCTTGAAGCTTTTGCAGGTTATAAAACCAAAGTCGATCCTAATGGCCACTTTAACGCTGGTAAATTGCTGGCTGGCTCTGGTCTTGAAAATGCGTACACACCATCACTGCGTTTATTAGAGCAAGAAGCATTAATTATGGAAGCCAGTGATCTGGGTGAAATTAATAATGACATCAAAGACTGTCTGCGTTGTGGTAAGTGTAAGCCTGAATGTACAACTCATGTACCAAGAGCTAATTTATTGTACTCACCAAGAAATAAGATTCTAGGTACTGGTCTCATCATGGAAGCATTCCTCTATGAGGAACAAACACGCCGTGGTATCTCCGTTCGTCATTTCGAAGAAATGAATGATGTAGCAGACCACTGTACGGTTTGTCATCGCTGCTTGAATCCTTGCCCGGTGAATATTGATTTTGGTGATGTCAGTATTAAATTACGTGAAGTATTAAAGAAACAGGGTAAGCGCCGTCCGAATATTGGTACTTGGACATCAATGGCTTATTTGAACGCAACCGATCCATTAACCGTGAAGATTATGCGTAAAACCATGATCGAATGGGGCTATAAAGCACAAAGCATGGCGCATGGTGTAGCGAAATCTCTCGGCTTGCTTGGAAGCAAGAAAAAACCGCCAATGCCTACGACGGGGAAAACCCCGATTCGTGAGCAAGTGGTGCATTTCATGAAGAAACCAATGCCGACTGGCTTACCAACGCAAACGACGCGTTCCATGTTAGGGATTGAAGATGAGAAGTTAGTACCGATTCTGCGTGATCCGAAGAAGATTACGGATGAATCTGATGCTGTATTCTATTTCCCCGGTTGTGGTTCCGAGCGATTATTCAGTCAAGTAGGTCTAGCGACATTAGCGATGCTTTATGAGGTCGGTACGGAAACGGTGTTACCACCGG
Organism: Methylophaga thalassica; assembly: GCA_011052985.1. Taxonomy (GTDB): domain Bacteria; phylum Pseudomonadota; class Gammaproteobacteria; order Nitrosococcales; family Methylophagaceae; genus Methylophaga; species Methylophaga aminisulfidivorans_A. The sequence continues at coordinate 8,073 of DRHY01000132.1, read as the reverse complement.
GTTATCTGTGTTGTGGTTATCCACAAACATCAACAGGTGATCAAGAAAAAGCGACATCGATTTCAACGGCTAACCAAGTGTTGTTCCATAGAATGGCTAATACACTTAACTATATGGATATTAAGACGGTTATCGTTTCTTGTGGTACCTGTATGGATCAGTTGTTGAAGTATCAGTTTGAAGCTATTTTCCCTGGCTGTCGTTTATTGGACATCCATGAATATTTAATGGAAAAAGGCGTTAAATTGGAGGGTGTGGAAGGTGTGCAATACATGTATCACGATCCGTGTCATACACCGATGAAAACATACCAACCTACCTCAGTGGCGAGTACATTGATGGGGCAGGAAGTAGCTCTTAATGATCGCTGTTGTGGTGAAGCTGGCTCATTTGCCGTAGCGCGTCCTGATATTGCAACGCAGGTGCGTTTCCGTAAAGAAGAAGAAATCACACAAGGTATTCAAGAACTGACTGGAGAGTCTGTGGCGAAAAATGGCAATGTGAAAATGTTGACGTCATGCCCAGCGTGTCAGCAAGGCTTGAGTAGATACAGTGAGGATACGGGTATCGATACAGATTATATTGTGGTCGAAATTGCGAAACACCTTAAAGGCGATGATTGGCACAAAGACTTTATCAATAAAGTCAAAGATGGTGGTATTGAGCGCGTTCTTCTCTAGAAACGCATTAAGTAAGTAATAAAAAGGGGAGCACATGTGCTCCCCTTTTTTTGCCTAAATGAATTACTTTATTTTTCTGTTAAAGCCGTACCTTCAAAATACACACCATCCCAGCCAGACTCAATAAAGTTACGAATGTTTTGATGGTCATCACCTTTAGGATTCGCTAAAACATCGTTTCGATAATAGCTGCCAAAGCAAGCTAAGGTTTGCTCTTTACTTAGAGCATTTGATAACCCAAAAGCTAAAATTTTGCAGGAACCATTATTTTGGCTAGCATCGTTTTGCGTATTGCCATTCTTGAATGCTGTCGGTGTGAAATTGTAATTGGCATCAATTACTGCCATGGTGTCAGTGAATTCAATCGTGTGTGGTGATTCTTTCAATTGTGAAAGAAAAGCCTGTAGTGTCATACGTTCTCCGTTAATCATAATATCGAGTGAAATTATTTAATTCTTCGCGTGCTGTTCTGACCTGATTGACATCCGCTTCTGTATCTTCGTAACCAAGAGCCATACCAGATAAGATGATGGCATCTGAAGGTAAACCTAGCTGTTTTTTGAGAATATCAGGATATTGTGCCAATGCTGCCTGTGGGCAGGTGGCTAAACCAAAATCCAATGCAGCCAACATTGTCGACTGCATGAACATACCCATGTCCATATATGAGCCAGTTTGCATGATGCCTTCCATCCAAAAAATTAACATGACAGGAGCATCAAAGGATCGGTAATTTGCAGCCCACTGTGCTCGTCTGCCAGCTTTGTCATCACGGCTAATATTAAGACTTTGGTAAAGTGCAATACCACAAGCTTTAACCCTATCATAGTAGGGTGATGGCATCGGATCAGGATAGTATTGATAAACGGGGTTTGGTGACTCACCTTCTTCAAATGCATCAACCATCGCTTCAGTGACACGTTGTTTTGTGTCTCCTGTTACAACGGCGACTTGCCACGGCTGTGTATTCGAACCTGATGGGCTATGGCGGGCAGCATCTAATATAGCTACTATGTCCTTTTGTTTGACGTTTTTATCTAAAAATTGACGAACTGAGTGACGTGCGGTGATGGTTTCGCAAATAGTCATGATTAATCTTCTATCTCCTTTATTCGGGTGATGCACAGGATCAAACTTATCGCAATGACAACTAGTAGCAGCTGTAAATAAGGTCTACCCCACAATATCCCGATAGAGAGTGCGAATGATACGGTAATGATGAAGTAGACTTTGAGTTTGATGCTATGTTTGATGCTATGTGTTTTTTGCCACTGCTGTAGAGGTGGGCCAAACCATTTATTTTCTAATAACATTTGATGAAAACGCGGCGATGATTCAGCAAAACAGGCTAGAGCAATGATTAAAAAGATTGTTGTTGGCATCAACGGTAAAATGGCTCCAATAATGGCGAGAGAGATACATAACCAGCCCATTATTAACAGTAAAATATGTTTAATCTTTTTATGCATATATAGCGTCGTTATTGCTACAGCCTAGTGAAGACTCAGTTAACGTTCTCTTCAGTTTTGAGTGAGGTGTCACTTAATTTAGTTAGCGACACTATGAATCATCGATTGATTTTTCCTGACATCTCCACTTTTGCCTAGCTGTATAGGCTGCTCAAGCTCTTGATATAAACTTACCTGTATCTGTATTCACTTTAATGACTTCGCCACTCTCGATATATTCTGGTACTTGCACTTCAATGCCGGTGCTTAGGGTAGCTGGTTTTGTTCTCGCTGCCGCCGTTGCTCCCTTTATTCCTGGCGATGTTTCGGTAATCTCTAATACAACGGCAGCGGGTAGTTCAATTGCCACTAATTGTTGATCGAGTAAAACAGCAACAATATGGTCTAGACCATCGTAAATATAACCAATACTATCTTCAATATCAGACACATTAATCATGTACTGTTCAAAGGTGTCGTTATTCATAAACACATAATTATCATCATCTTTATATGAATATTGAACTTGTATACGTTCACAGTCGACTTCTTTTAAAAAGTCTTCACCTTTAAAAGACTCATCACGTTTTTGTTTAGTTTTTAGATGATTAAACCGCACCTTATAAAGCGTTGATGCACCACGGGAAGAAGGGTTGCGAATATCAATGTCTCTGACGACATAGGGTTCATCGGCAACATCCACTACCATTCCTTTTTTTAACTCACTCGCTTTTGGCATGACCTGAACTATCCAGTTATATAAAGTAATGAGAGTATTATACTCAACTAATGTCACTAAACTCTTTTTGAAATGAGGATAAGTTAGCTGATAAGCCGCTCAGTCATAGAACTCAACGGAGTGGGAATTTAGCGTAAAATAATCACAACATTAATCAAGGTGAGTTAAACAATGGCAATTCAGTGGTATCCCGGGCACATGCACAAAGCCAGTAAGGAGATGCGAAAGATTCTGCCACAAGTGGATCTAATCATCGAAGTGCTTGATGCAAGAATTCCACATAGTAGTGAGAACCCGATGTTGGCTGAGATTCGCGGCGATAAACCGTGTATCAAAATACTCAACAAATGTGATCTGGCCGATCCAATATTAGTTGAGCAGTGGCAGCAGCACTTTGAGAAAGATAAACGAATAAAAACGCTTAAGATGGTGGCTCAGAATGCCTCTGGGATAAGTGACCTCATTAGTTTATGTCATAAAATGATTCCCAATAAGGTCGCGGCTGGACGTTCTATCAATACCTTAATAATGGGGATTCCAAATGTGGGGAAATCCACATTGATCAATACCCTTGCTGGCAGACAAATAGCAAAAACAGGGAATGAACCCGCCATCACTAAAATGCAGCAGAGAATTAAGCTGGACCAAGGTATTCTATTGCATGATACGCCTGGTGTGTTGTGGCCGAACTTAGAAAATCCTCACGCGGGTTATCGTTTAGCAGTGACAGGCGCTATTAAAGAAACTGCGATTGAAAATGATGATATAGCGCTATATGCCGTCGAATATCTTATGTCGGATTACCCTAATAGTTTGCAAGAGCGGTTTGGGCTAGAAAGCCTGCCAGAAACGGCCCTAGAAACCATGGAAGCAATTGGGATAAAACGCGGTTGTCTTCGAGGTGGGGGGCGTGTTGACCTTGATAGAACAGCTAAAATCATATTGACGGAAATTCGTTCTGGTGTATTAGGGGGAATAACTTGGGAGACCCCTGACTTGATTGAATCTGAATGGCAACAAGTCATTAAGGCTCGCGAGGAAAAGGCTGCTAAAAAAGCGGCACGTAAGAAAAATAGAAGCCAGCGTTAGCGATAAATTGAATACCGATGTTTCTCAATGTGGAGAGTATTATGAAAAATCTATTTATGCTTAGTTTTCTTGTGTTGACTGCGTGCAGTAGTGTCTCGCCACAAATTCAATTTGCAGCGGCTGATGCGCTCCAGCTAAAACAAGCGGCGGCTGATATTGATGCTAGCATTGGGAAAACGGTTCGTTGGGGTGGCAAAATTATTTCAGTCAGCAATGAACAAGATCAATCGTCGTTACAAATTGTGCAGTTTCCTCTGAGTTACATCGGTCGTCCTGTAGAAAGTAAGGCCAGTCAGGGCCGGTTTATAGTGCAAACAACGAAGTTTCTGGATCCAGAAGTCTATAAGAAGGATGAGTTAGTCACTGTTGTGGGGACTCTTACATCATCACAGGTTATACAAGTTGACCAGAAAAAACTAACGCTGCCTGTTTTAGAAATGACAGAAACACACCGATGGTCTCGCCTCAATCCCTCATCAGGGCTGCCGTATAATCCCAAACATGATCAACCTTTTGTGGGGTATGGCTACTATGGCACTGGTTCATATTCGCCATAATCTACTAAGCCTATTAAAGTCGTCAGATTAATCTGTATTTATAAATGATAATGATTTGCATTTAGCTTTGTAGGTATCTATACTCACTCCCATCACCGCATAGCAGGGAGTGAGTCATGAAAACAGTATCTTCAATTCCACAGCATCAGCAGAGCATTCACTTAGCCTTTGAGCAGCGTAGGTTAGAAACCTTAATCAGAGAAGGGAAACTTCACGCAGCTGATTTTAATTGCCTTGATAAAAGCTCAAAAAGAACGGTCTGGAGTCTATTACTCTCCGTCGCGGCTAGGAGGCTAGGCTGATGAATATGCCCTTAAGAAGGCCTGATTGGCGCCGAGATTGTCTCCTCGCAGCCAATCATGAGTTGATCGCTCATTATCAACAGTCCCCCTCTGCTTGTTTAGCCTTACAAATTAGCCGCAACTATCGCTTATTACTTACCCAAGATGATCGTTTATCACTCAAAGATATTTGGCGATCCTATTCCAAAAATTGGTTTGGTGTGTATTGCAAACACAAGCATATAGAACCAAGCACCTTCACTTTTAGTATCTAGCTTAACCGGAGTATTTTATGGCAAAAACTGCCTGTAAACCTGAAACCGTATACGAGTCGAATACGGTTGATATACAACATTGCCCTGACTGCCAGTTGATTCATTTAACGATGGGGTCAATTACAGTAAGAATGAGCGAACATCACTTTACTCAGTTTGCTAAAGATATTAGTAGAGGCTTATTTGAATTTAACACCGACTCTGTTGCTCAGCCAAGTGTGAGAATGATGATGTAGTATTTTTACAACAAAAAAGTTAACTTGTTGTTTATTTCATGAAAAAATAATGATAATGATTCGTAATTAGTGTATTTTCTACATCACTGTTTTAATTAAGTGTAGGGAAATATAAGTGAAATTGAAATTGACTATGTTGGCTAGTAGCGTTGTGATTACCACTTCTGTCGGCATATATTCATCAGCATCCATTGCAGTAGAACAATCAGCAGAGCTTGATACCGTAACGGTTATCGGTGATACCGATGCGGCACGAAAATTACCTGGTTCAGCCGCCGTTGTCAGTAATGAACAATTGATGATTGAAGCGGCAACAGATATTCATCAGGTTCTAAAAACGGTTCCGGGTATTTATATTCAAGAAGAAGATGGTTTTGGCTTGCGTCCGAACATTGGTATTCGAGCTGCATCACCGGAGCGAAGTCAAAACATTACCTTAATGGAAGATGGTGTGTTGATTGCACCAGCGCCATACTCCAATCCCGCAGCCTATTACTTTCCAACCACATCACGTTTACATTCTATTGAAGTGCTTAAAGGTGCGCCGCTCTTGCGCTATGGTCCGCAAACAGTCGGTGGTGTTGTGAACTTAGTTTCTACGCCTATTCCTGAAACCAATCAGGGTAGTGCCACGTTTATGATGAATGATCGTGGTTCTGCCGATCTGCATCTTAACTATGGCGGTAAAACTGGTCCTTGGGGCTACTCTATTGAAACTGCTCAGCGTCATTACCAAGGTTTCAAAGATATCGACCGTAATGATGATAACAGTGGCTTCCAGATTGAAGACTATGTGGCCAAGCTGTCGTGGGAAGGGGAGCGTAATAAGTTTCTTTTCAAAATTCAACGTTCACTAGAAAACTCAGACGAGACATATGCTGGCCTGACAGATGCTGATTTTCGTCGTGATGAAAACCGTCGTTATGGTCTAACCCACATCGATGAAATGGACAATCAGCATACCGGTATTAACCTGAGCCATGTTTTTGACTGGACTGATAACCTGACTTCAACCGTCACTGCTTATCGCAATGAATTTAAACGTAACTGGTTTAAATATGACGGTAAGAATCCAGAAACAGGCAATAATATTATTGACGATGCTAATGGTGGTAATGGCAATGCACAAGCCATTCTCAATGGCAATCGTGATGTTGCTGGCTTGGCATATAAAAACAATAATCGTGCCTATGATTCATACGGTGTACAGGCTAATTTTAACTGGCTGTTAGGTGAGCATGACATTAATTTTGGTGCGCGCCAGCATTTTGATGAAACCGATCGTTTCCAACCTGTCGAAGTCTATGATCAAGTGAATGGAGAGCTTGTCTATCAAGGTACCAACGCAGTTGGTTCGAGTGATAATCGTTTGGAAGAAGCACAAGCACTGAGTCTGTGGATCACAGACGATTTCCAAGTGACTGACCGACTGTTACTGAACTTGTCTCTGAGAATGGAAGATGTTGAGACAAAAGCGCGTCGATATGATGGCGGTGCAGCTCGTACATCAGTAAGTAGTCGAGTAGACAATGATTACCGTGATTTCTTGGCAGGTATTTCAGGTACATATGATTTAACAGACAGCTGGCAAGTATTAGCTGGTTACCATGAAGGCATGATTCCGCTGGGTGCCGGTGCAGAGGATGGTACAGAGCCGGGTAAAAGTGATAACTATGAACTTGGCCTACGTTTTCAGCAGGGCGTGTTCTACAGTGAAGCTATCGCGTTCTATTCTGATTTCAGCAATCTGGTTGAGCAATGCTCGGTTGCGGCACCATGTAGTAATGATGCTGAGTCAGGATCGTTCAGTGTTGGTGGTGCAGAAGTTAAAGGGCTTGAATTTCAGGCCGGCACGCTATTCAGCGCTGGTAACTTCATGATTCCTTTGGATCTGACCTATACCTATACTGATGCAGAAACGACTTCTGGTGATGAATTCAGCGCTGGTCAAGAATTGCAGAATATTCCTGAAAATATTGTCAGCTTGCGAGTAGGGCTGGAACATAATAGTGGTTGGAATAATTATGCGGTCGTTAAATACATCGATGAAACCTGTGTATCCATTGGATGTAATGAATCGAACAGCCGTTTTGATAAAACGGATGCACTGACGACAGTTGATCTAATGAGTCGTTACCGTCTGGATATGGGGCCTGTGGTGTTTGTGAAAGTAGAAAACCTATTTGACAGACAAGAGATTATCTCTCGTAGCCCATTTGGTGCGCGTCCAAATATTGAAAGAACGGTTTGGGCTGGTGCTTCGATTGAGTTTTAATTGAACAGATAATAGCCACGAATAAAGGCAGCTTCGGCTGCCTTTTTTGTATCAGCCTTTAGCAGGGCTACAAATCTTGGTTCTCAACTGGCAAACTAAGGGTCACTCTCAATAAAAGACTTCGTATTCATGTACAGCAAAAGAAAGAGTATCGGTTTCATTATTGTAACTGTTTTGGCTAGTATGATTTTGCTGAATGTGTTGGCTGGACTGCTGATCAATCACGCTAAGCAACTTGAGCTCGACCAACGTTTTATAAGCTGGCCATGGTTAATGGAACACTATGGAATCGGAAGCGTCAGTCCTGACGTTTCATATTTAGTCAACAACACGATTTTCTCTCAATTTGACAATCAATTATTCGCTGATGCGATGCCTATACGGCACATTGAACGTCCTCTGATAGGTGGTATACAACTAGAGGATCTTATTGTCTTAGCGACGGATGACGCCTTGCTTCTATTAACGCCAGAAGGTGAGTTTGTCGAGCGAA
>DRHY01000131.1 GCA_011052985.1 Methylophaga thalassica | reverse complement strand
CATAGGGTTCCCAGTTAGACTCGGTGTGACTGGTATTGATAGCTGGCACCTTCCACCCCATCATCAAATACGGTAATTTCGCAGGTGCTTTTACTGTAACTTCACGAATTCCTCTTTGCGGAATGTCAGTTTGAGGTTTTAATACCGGTTTGTCTTCAGCATTTAGGTGGCCAAAGTAACGTTTAGTTAGGGTCAAAACCTCACTAGGCTTCACGTCACCTACAACGACAATTGTAGCGTTATTAGGTGCATACCATTTTTTATACCAAGCGCTTAAGTCAGTCGTTTGGTAGTTGTTAATATCCTTCATCCAACCTATCACAGGGTGATGGTAGGGACTACTGACAAACGCCACTGCATTAAAGCTCTCGTTCAGCAGTGCTATAGGGTTGTCATCGGTTCGCATGCGCCTCTCTTCAGCTACAACCTCACGCTCTTTCATCAACTCTTCTGGATCGATAATTAAATTGCGCATTCGGTCTGCTTCGTTCTTGAAACTTACTTCCAAGCGGTCTTTTTGTAACTTCTGGAAATAGGCCGTGTAGTCTTTCCCGGTAAACGCATTTTGATCGCCACCATTTTTGGCGATAATTTTAGAGAATTCATTCGGTTCAAGATGCTGGGTCCCCTTGAACATCATATGCTCAAGCATGTGAGAAAGCCCTGTAATGCCATTATGTTCGTAGCTCGAGCCAACTTTGTACCATACTTGTGAGACAACTACTGGGGCTCGATGATCTTCTTTAACAATCAGTTTGAGACCGTTCCCTAGCTCAAACTCACTGACATTGGCACTGGCAATTACTGGTATAAGAAAAATTATCCAAGCCATGATTTTTAAATTAGACATCTGCATCTCTTGAGGTAACGCGTGATAAGATTGAAGGTTGAACATTAAAGACAAGCAGAGATTATGTTTAGTTTCCTCAAACGAAAGCCCAAGAACACCTCACCAGAAACGACCGAAGACAAGCAATCGCCGCTTGAAGATGGTTTGCCTGAAGATAATATCGCTAAGCCAGTCCCCACTGTTGATGAGATAGAAGTTAATCCTTCTTTAGCCGAGGAAGAGCAGCCCGCTAAGCAGGGCCTATTTAATCGCTTAAAGCAAGGGCTAAGTAAGACCAGCAATAAACTGACCGAAGGTTTCGCCAGCCTAATTTTAGGTAAAAAAGCTATCGATGATGACCTACTCGAAGAGCTTGAAACTCAACTACTTACTGCCGACCTAGGCGTAGACGCTACCACAAAAATCATTACCGATTTAACGCAACGAGTGGCCAGAAAGCAGCTTAATGACGTTGAGGCGTTATTCACTGCCATGCGTGATGATATGGTTAAACTATTGGAGCCAAGCAGCGAACCTTTGGTAATTCCTGAAAAACCCAGCCCTTACGTCATTTTGATGGTGGGTATCAATGGCGTGGGTAAAACAACGACAATTGGTAAATTAGCCAAACAATTTCAACAGCAAGGAAAGCGCGTCATGTTAGCCGCAGGTGATACTTTCCGAGCAGCCGCCGTTGAGCAGCTTCAAGTATGGGGTGAGCGAAATAATATTCCCGTCATTGCTCAAAAAACAGGGGCTGACTCAGCTTCGGTTATCTTTGATGGTCTTCAAGCTGCAAAAGCACGCAATATAGATATTCTCATTGCAGATACCGCTGGTCGACTGCACACACAATCAAATCTAATGGAAGAGTTAAAGAAAGTGAAACGTGTGATGGGCAAGCTAGATGAAACAGCCCCACATGAAGTTATGCTTGTCCTTGACTCTGGTACAGGACAAAATGCCTTACAACAAGCTGAGCAGTTCCATGAAACCGTCGGTGTAACAGGAATTACGCTAACTAAGTTAGATGGCACGGCTAAGGGCGGCATTATTTTTGCCATTGCTAACAAAACAAAACTACCTATTCGATATATTGGCGTTGGGGAAAAAATCGATGATTTACGGGCATTTAATGCTGCTGACTTCGTTGATGCATTACTGGGCAGAGAAGATATTAAATGATTCGTTTTACTGACGTTCATAAGCGCTACACCAATCAGTACGAAGCATTGTCAGGGTTAAGTTTTGAACTCGATAAAGGTGAAATGGCTTTTCTCACCGGGCATTCAGGTGCAGGTAAAAGTACACTATTGAAACTCATTGCTCTCATAGAAAGAAGTTCAAGTGGACAAGTCTGGGTTAATAATCAAAATTTAACACGTTTACCAAAATGGAAAGTGCCTTATTATCGACGGAAAATTGGTTTGGTTTTCCAAGACCACAACTTACTTCACGACAGAACGGTATTTGATAATGTAGCACTACCGTTGATCATCGCTGGAGAAAATCATCGCGAAATTGGTCGTCGAGTTCGAGCGGCTTTGGATAAAGTTGGTCTACTGGGCAAAGAGCGTAATTTACCAATTGCACTATCAGGCGGGGAACAACAACGTGTTGGCATCGCCCGAGCAGTAGTTAACAGGCCTCCAGTATTACTGGCCGATGAGCCTACGGGTAATCTGGATCCAGAACTATCATTAGAAATCATGCATCTTTTTGAACAATTCAATCAAGTTGGCGTCACGGTATTCATTGCAACACATGACCATGAACTTATCAGTAGATTGTCTTACCGCCACATAGCGCTTCATCAAGGACGTCTAGCCTAGAATGTTATCTCTCAATCTACCTAACTACCTGCTCAGACATCTTCAAGTCATGCTTTACAGCTTAGGCCAGTTAACTCGTACCCCAGTTGCCAGTGTGATGACAGTGCTTGTTATTGGAATAGCTATTGCGCTTCCTGCAGGCCTCTACGTGATGTTACACAACATAGAAAAAGTCACTAACCAGTGGGATGATGCTAGTCAGATTTCTGTTTTTTTACAGCACACGACAAACGATTCGCGAGGAAAACAACTTGCCTCACAATTAACCTCATGGCCCGACATTGAGTCAGTTGATTATCGCTCAGCCTCTGAGGCACTGAATGAGTTTCGTGAGCTCTCAGGTATGGATGAAATTCTGGATACCTTACCTAAAAATCCATTACCCCCTGTCCTGCTTATTCATCCCACCAAATCAGCTCAGCAGGAAGCTATTCAACAATTACTCGAACGTCTTCAAGCTATGCAAGAAGTCGAATTAGCTGAACTTGATATGGCATGGTTACAACGCCTGAGAACGATTAATGAAACAGGGCAACGAGGCATCACTATCATTGCTGTTTTATTGTCGATCAGTGTTCTATTAGTCATAGGAAATACCATCAGGCTAGCCATTTTGAGTAGGCAAACAGAAATTAAAGTGATTAAGTTGGTAGGTGGAACCAACGCCTTTGTCCGTCGTCCATTTCTCTATACTGGGTTTTGGTATGGATTAGTTGGCGGTATTATCGCTTGGCTCACTTTACTAATCACACTACTCGCAATTAATGGCCCGATTAATAAACTGGCATCACTTTATGAAAGTCAGTTTAATTTGGAATGGCTATCGGGACAGATGTTTATATCACTGCCATTATTCGGTCTGATTTTAGGTGTAATGGGAGCGTGGCTGGCTGTTGGCAGACACCTGAATGACATAGAGCCCAGCTAGTCTCAGGAACTTTTTCGTAATTTCAGTTTCATAATGGATAGATACAATTCTTTAATGTTATGATTAAGGAATGACTCCAAGGAGACAAAAAAATATGACAACTGACGTCACCAATTACAATATGGCATTAGCCCCTATTGGTAACTTAGACGCATACACTAGCTTAGTTCATACAATACCAGTATTAACTCTAGAAGAAGAATACGATCTTGCTACCCGACTCCAAGAAGGCGGTGATTTAGAAGCAGCACAGCGATTAGTATTATCACACCTTCGATTTGTCGTTCGCATCGCCAAAGGCTATAGCGGCTATGGTCTCCCCGTAGCAGACTTGATTCAGGAAGGTAATATTGGCCTGATGAAAGCGGTCAAACGTTTCAACCCTGAAAAAGGGGTTCGTCTTGTTTCTTTCGCTGTTCATTGGGTTCGTGCTGAGATCCACGAGTATGTCATCCGTAACTGGCGAATCGTAAAAATTGCCACTACAAAAGCACAACGTAAACTCTTCTTTAATTTAAGAAGCGCTAAACAACGCTTAGGATGGTTAAATCAAGAAGAAGTCGAGGCTGTCGCTGAAGATTTAGGTGTAACACCAGCCAATGTAATGGAAATGGAACGACGTCTTGCTCAACCTGATACCTCGTTTGATTTACCCAATGATGTAGATGACGAAGACAACAATTACTCACCAGTGGCCTATCTAGCCGCTGTAGATAATTCTGACCCGTCAAAACAGTTAGAAAAAGATGACTATACTGATTACCAACAAACGAAGCTAACTAACGCATTAGCCACCTTAGATGATAGAAGTCGTGACATCATCACGCAGAGATGGCTCAATGAAGATGATAAATCAACTCTACATACACTTGCAGATCAATACCAAGTGTCTGCTGAGCGTATTCGTCAGATAGAGAATAATGCGATGAAAAAACTCAAACAGCTAATGCAATAAAAAAAGCCCGCGTAAAGCGGGCTTTTTTTAACTATATTTTAGTTATGTGATACCGATTTATCTTTCCAATAAAGCTGTTTTGTCAGATTTACCGTCCCACTCTTCAGCATCTGGTAACGCATCTTTCTTCTCTGAAATAACAGGCCAGACACGAGACAATTCCTCATTGATTTGCACAAATTCTATTTGCTCATCAGGTAAATCATCTTCTGAAAAAATAGCCTCAGCTGGACATTCAGGTTCACAAAGTGTGCAATCGATACATTCATCTGGATCGATTACCAAAAAGTTAGGACCTTCGTGAAAACAATCTACTGGGCAGACATCAACACAATCAGTATATTTACATTTAATACAGTTTTCTGTGACAACAAAGGTCATGGTTTATTCTCCAAAATCACGAGTTGATACAGGGCTAACCGCCGTAATCAAGACGTAATTCTACATGAATCAGGCTAATTCTGTGAAAGGATACGGATAAGATCTTCGTTATTTAGTAGAATCATAGCCAAACATGCATAATTTTAAGGACACTCACATAATGCAAAAACTATTTTTTTTATTGATATTCGCCTTAATTTTTTTGCTAAGCGCTATATTTGCTGCATTTAACATGACTGCTGTATCAGTCGATTACTACTTCGGACAACTAAGTATGCCCCTTTCTGTTCTTTTAATTCTTGCTGTTGTTGTTGGGGTCATTTTGGGTGCTATTGTTTTATCAATTTCGTTTATGAAATTACGCTATGAAAACCATCGTTTAAAACAAAAACTAGCCTTATCAGAACAAGAAATTAATAGTTTGCGGATTTTACCGATTAAAGACACGCATTAATCGATATGATGGGATGGTTATTTTTATTACTTCCAGTGGCTGCCTTATCAGGCTGGCTAATGGCAAGAAAACATTACAAACAACGCTATCGTCCCAAAAACTCATCGTTCAACCCTGAGTATTTCAAAGGCTTAAATTACTTACTCAACGAACAGCCTGATAAAGCCATTGATATTTTCATCGGTTTACTTGAGGTCAATAGCGAAACCGTAGAAACTCATTTAGCTCTGGCGAATCTATTCCGACGCCGAGGTGAAACAGATCGAGCCATTAAGATTCATCAAAATTTAATTGCTAGACCTTCATTAAGTTCGGAGCAACGTAAACAAGCATTGATTGAACTTGGCATAGATTACACAAGTGCTGGTGTTTTAGATCGTGCTGAAGTCTTATTTTTAGAAGTCCTAAAAACTCCTCACCCGCCAGTTGAAGCGATCAAACAATTACTAAGAATTTATCAGCAAGAAAAAAATTGGTTACAGGCCATCAAAATGGCAGAAAGGATCCCTGAGCATAGAAATGAAATCAATTTTCTTATTGCACAATTTTATTGTGAGTTAGCGGAACCGCTAATAGAAAAAGATTTCTCACAAGGGATTAAGTATCTTAAAAGCGCACTTCAGCATGACCAGAGCTGTGTTAGAGCTAGCCTGCTTGAGGCCCAGTATCACATGAATAATGATGATCATAGAAAGGCCATTAAGCTTTTACAAAAAATTGAGCAGCAAAATGTAGATTTTATTCCTGAAAGTTTGTCTATGCTTGAACACTGCTATGAACAGACTGGTAACGTCAAAGAATTTCAACAGTGGCTTGAATCGATAATACATAAGCACCCTCAGCTCACTTCTGTGCGTTTAATGTTGACTCAGATCATTCAGAAACGACAAGGTTCTCAGCAAGCACAACGGTTTTTATACAAGCAACTTCATCATCACCCTTCTGTTGAAGGACTTCATCAGCTAATTATATTGGGTGAAGATAATCACAAAGTACTAATCCCCTTGATAAAAGAAGTGACAACGACACTCATCCATAAAGGAGATCGTTATAGCTGTAAAAGTTGCAGCTTTTCAGGACGTACGATGCACTGGCAATGTCCTGGTTGCTCAAAATGGGGCACCATACATCCTATTGAAATACACTTATCTTCATTAGAAAAATTATTGGAACCTTCACGATGAACACGATAGAAATTTTTCATAATCCTCGCTGCAGTAAATCTCGACAAACATTAAGCCTGCTCGAGGAAAAAGGCCTAAACCCGACCATTATTAAATATTTGGAAACGCCGCCAGATCAAAATACACTCGAACAAATCATAAAATACCTTGGAATTGCTCCGCGTGATCTATTAAGAAAGGGAGAACCTGAATACAAAATGCTTGGACTAAGTGATCAAACAATGAGTGACAAAGTGATCATTGAGGCAATGGTTAATCACCCAAAATTAATAGAGCGCCCTATAGTGATTAAGGGGAATAAAGCTAGGATTGGCCGGCCACCAGAAGCGGTATTAGAGATAATTTAGAGGTTGCCATGATAGATATACTTGTACTTTATTACAGTCGTACTGGTCATGTGAAAAGCATGGCTGAACATATTGCCCGTGGGATTGAAAAAGTAGCTGATTGTCAGGCGATAATAAGAACCGTACCTAGTGTCTCTTTCGTATCTGAGGCAACAGAATCAGAGATACCAGATGAAGGTCACCTGTATGTGAGCTCAGAAGATCTAAGATCATGTTCTGGCTTGGTATTAGGGAGTCCAACTCGCTTTGGCAATATGGCGGCACCACTTAAATACTTCATAGATTCTACCTCAGATAGCTGGATGTCAGGAACACTGACAGGAAAACCTGCTGCTGTGTTTACATCTACGGGCAGTATGCATGGTGGTCAAGAATCAACATTACTAAGCATGATGTTACCTCTTCTTCATCATGGCATGATAATCATGGGGCTACCGTATAGTCATCCAGAGCTGATGACAACTAAGTCCGGCGGTACACCATATGGCCCTTCCCACCTAGCCGGCAGCCAAAACAAGAATACGCTTGATGAGTCTGAAGCTAAATTATGTCAAGCGATGGGAAAACGAATCGCAGAAACGGCAGTCAAATTATTATGATGGTTACACAGAGCTTCCGCTGGATAAGTTTGGTCAGCTTCTTTGGATTAATGTTCACCTTAATCGCGTGGATTGTCCTTGCACCTCACGGAGAGCACTATCCCGTATCGACCATGCTACTTTTAGGAGTTGTACCATTGTTATTTCCTATGCGAGGCCTGTTGTATGCAAAACCATACACTCATGCATGGACTAGCTTTCTTATGCTGTTTTACTTCAGTTTTAGTGTAGGGGAAGTTTATAGTGCCGATTCACTGAGTATCTACCCAGTTCTTGCGCTTATTTTTAGTTCAATATGTTTCCTATCAGCCATTTTTTTTATTAAGTCCGGTGCCAAAAAGAAGAATACATCACAGAATAAATCTTAAGATATTGATTTAATAGAGTCTAATTAGGAGAGTTCCATGAATAGTATTTCAGCATTTCAATCGGGTATCGCCGGTGTCCAGACAGGCATGGCATCCGCGGCAACTAGTTCAGCTAAGATTGCCTCTAGTTCCGCCACTCAAGAAGACATTACCTCTGGACTCATAGAGCTAAATGCCAGTGCAAGACAGGTTGAAGCGTCAAGTAAAGTCATTGAAACGAGTAATGAAATGATTGGTAGCATTATTGATATCTCAGTCTGAAAATCTGATTACTTAATATTCAAATAAACATAGACTGAATAGTTTCTCTACTACACGTGCACTGTTAAACTACGGCTTTTACATACTGACCACAAAGCTGTGACTCAAGAATCCTTCTCCCCCTTATCGCGAAGGTTAATCCTTAATGCGATAGATACTCCCATCGCCAACAAGCTATCAGAAGTGTTGATAATGCCCGAGGTTGGCTCAACTAATGATGAGTTGTGGCAACGTTTCAATAACGGGTTACGTTTACCCACCGTTTGTTTAGCAGAAACACAAACAGCGGGTCGAGGTAGGCGTGGTGATCAATGGCAGTCTCCAGCTGTCGGCAATTTATATCTTTCATTATTCTGGCCCCACTGCGCAGATGAGCCTCGACACGGTCTCAGCATCGCCGTTGGTATAAGCTTAATAAATACACTCAAGCATTATGGAATCAATCAGTTACGTCTAAAATGGCCCAACGACGTGTTATTTAATCGACAAAAGCTAGCTGGGATTCTAGTAGAATCAAGGTTTAATACAAAACAGTACACCGTAGTAGGCATTGGCCTTAATTTTAAGCTTCCAATTTCCTCACAACAATTAATTCAACAACCATCTACCAGCCT
>DRHY01000130.1 GCA_011052985.1 Methylophaga thalassica | reverse complement strand
GTACTTATCTCACATGTGTTAAAAGCCATTGGGCTGACGGATGATCAGGCAGCATCATCATTGCGTATCAGTCTGGGACGTTTTTCGGACGAACAGCAAATAAAACAAGCAGTAGCGAGTATAAAGTTGGCCATCTAGTTGATTTCTATGATGAAGTTCACTAGTGCACTTTCACTCCAGTAATTCAATAGAGCTAACAAACTTAAAAAAGGTGTCACTGACGGCTTTTTTTCATTTAACACTAGGCTGATTTTTCAATTTTATGAATAATGACCTATAAAAATAATAAAAGGCAGGCTCAGACATGAAATTATTACTGGTTGATGACCATCAGTTATTTTTAGATGGCTTAACAGCCTTACTCAGCAAGTCAGATAACATCGATATCATTGATACTGTCAATAACGGCAAAGCGGCTTTTGATAAATTAAGTTCGAGACAATATGACGTGGCCTTAATTGATCTTCGTTTGCCGATCATGGATGGCTTTCAGTTATTACAGTCTTTATCGGATTCATCATCTCTGGTGCCGATTATTATTGTCTCAGCTTCATCTGATCCGATAGATATTGATACCGCCTTTAACCTCGGTGCCATGAGTTTTATTCCTAAGTCGTCATCTGGAGAGATCATTCTTCAGACCATCGAGCAAGTGATGTTAGGCCAAAAAGTATTTCCAGACAGTGACATGGACAAGCTAAAACCAAAAGCAGAACAGTGGGCGAGTCAGCACAATCTCACCCGGCGTCAGCTTGAAGTGTTAAGGCTGATGAGGCAGGGATTCTCAAATCAGGCCATTGCAGAACAGCTCTCGATAAGTATGCCAACCGTGAAATCACACGTTAGTGCTATTTTTCAAGCACTGGGCACACAAAGCCGTAGCGAAGCCGGTAAAAAAGCCCATCAACTCGGTTTGGATTAATGTTTCGATTTACAAACCAACAATCGTCTACTGATCTGGGGCCATATCAACAAAAGATAGATATTGAAAAAATTCTGATTGCTCATCGTAATTGTCCAGCCACCCTCATCGGTAATGCGCTTGGCGCGATACCCATGACATTGGTGATGCAGAATACAGCCTATTCGCTCAGCGCTGTTGGCTGGTTTAGTGTGCTGTATTTGTTGATTATGGTGAGGTGGTGGCATTACAAAAGTTTAGATACAACCCACACAGATACGGAAACGATATTTCATTACGGTAAGGTCCAAGTTCTGCTGGCATGTCTGTCTGGCTGTATATGGGGGAGTGCAGGCGTTATTTTTTTTGATCCTGCCAGTATTTCAAATCTCGCCTTCATTATTCTGACATTTGTTTGTATGTTGGCGGGAAGCTTAGCATCGCTGTCCGCTAGGCCAATTGCTTATTTATTATTTTCCCTACCCGTCATGTTACCGCTTAGTATCATGATGTTATTACAGCAAGATCATTTTTATAACTGGATGGGCTTCGGTGCGTTGGTCTACCTAGCTGCAACCTTCGCTTTTTGTCTAAATTTATACAAGGTCATTACTCAGTCGCTGCGATTACAATATGAAAACCTTGATCTCATCTCAGACCTACAAGAACAGAAAGAGGTGGCTGACAAAGCCAACCGCGACAAATCTCGTTTTTTAGCCTCCGCTAGTCACGATCTTCGCCAACCACTTCACGCCGTCAATCTATTCACAGAATTGCTCAGCCAGAAAGTAACATCAACACCACAAGAGAACGATGTTCGTAATATTCAGCAAGGCTTACGCTCACTCAATGAATTGCTTGATGTGCTATTAGATATCTCTCGCTTAGATGCTGATATTGTTCATGCCCATAAAGTCTCGTTTGATATTGGTAGTTTATTAAAAAAAATGGAACCACAATTTGAGCTGGATGCAGCAAGACATAAACTTCGTCTGCATATGCAAGCAACATCACATACGGTATTTAGTGATCCAATCTTACTTGAGAGAGTGATAACAAACCTGCTGGTCAATGCCCTTCGCTACACACCGCAGGGCAGTGTCACTGTCTCTATTTCTGCACAAGATGATAACAATATAGCCCTCCGTATCACTGATACCGGGATAGGTATTCCAAAAGACTCACTTGATGACATTTTTGATGAGTTTGTTCAACTTGATAATCCAGAAAGAAATCGGCAAAAAGGCTTAGGGCTTGGATTGGCTATTGTGAGACGAATTATGGACTTACTTGAACACACAATTAAGATTGAGTCTGAGGTGGGTAAAGGAACTGATATCCAGTTATTTCTCCCGTTGAGTGATGAAAAGATCACCCACGAACATCAGGCACACATGATAAACACACGTCAGAATAAGCTTGAAAATCTCAGCGTGATGATTGTCGATAATGAACCAGATATTATTGAGGCGATGAGTGAGTTGCTGACTGGCTGGGGCTGTGACTGTCGTAGTTACACTTCCACTGAACAGGCCATTAAAACTATCAAGGCAGGGGATGAGCCCGATTTTTTACTGGTCGATTATCGAATGCCGGGTGACTATAACGGATGTGAATTCGTCAACGTCATCGAGTCAATCATTGGTAAAAAACCGACAATCGTTATTACAGGTGATACGAGTGAACATGTTCTTAATGAGATAAAGCAACAAGATTTAAGTCTGTTAGATAAACCGATTAAAGCCGTTCAGCTTCGCCTATTAATGGAAAAAATGCTTCATTGAATATAGCCATGTATGTCGTCAAATCCCCATTTTTGCTGCCGATTAGGCCTGAAAGCGTAAAGTTATGTAAATTCCCAACACATCTGCAACCAATAAATATAGCCTTAAGTCATAGGTTTCAACTAGCTTGAAAAATCTTCACCAACGTAGGTGACCGATGCAAACTAGTTAACCTTAATCGTATGATTCACTCTAAGGAGAACGCAGATGAATACATTAAATACCTATTTATCAATCGGTGCATTAAGCTTAGCAAGCTCTCTTAGCGTTGCTGTTGCAGGTGAAACTGCTCTGGATAAAAAAGTCGCAGAAAACGCTAGTAATGTGTATGAAACCAATCTTCAATATAAAACAGATAACCCAAACAGTTTTTTGAACAGTCGCGTGTTAAACAAAGACACTAGATAACATCCATCGAGCCTCCGATAGTGTTATTTTGACTCAAAGTGCAGATCACGGATGAACGTTAAACCGTTCATCCGTGATTATAAACACTTAAAACCAGAACTTCGTTCCGAGCACAACACCCACCGTATCTAGGTCCTCATTGTTTTTCCGTAAGATATCAGCACTGTTCCCTAACGCTGTTTGCCAATAGACGCCGATATAAGGTGCAAATTCTCGGCTTAACTCGTATCGATAACGTAATCCCAGCTGAAGTGTATTAAATCCACGGGGGCGATCATATTCATCCGCTGGGGTTAACGAAGCAGACACCTCCATTCTCGGTTGCAGATAAGATATTTGCGTTAGCCTGATATCGTATTCAACTTCACTATTCATTGAAATGTCGCCGTAATCATTCACTCGCAGCGTTGTATCGACTTCAAACCGATAGGGCGCTTTGCCATATAAGCTGAAGGCGGCGTAATTTTCCATATCCTTTCTTGACCCCAATTCACCACGCGTACCAACACCCGCTTGTAGCTCCCAAAATGGCGCAATCAGACGGCTGTATAAGACTTCAGCAGACTCAAGATCAGTTGTCTTACCATCATGTTGGGTATTTTCGCCCTCGCTTTTAACATAGACACGATGGATATCACCACCATACCAAGCCAACACATCCCAGATTGCCGTGGTCTTGTCGTTATCATCTCGGGCAAGTTCCAACCTATCCACACTCACTTTTCCGGTGTAATAGGTGTGTCCCATTTTGGGCATATCGGATTTATCCATCTCATACGCGAATGCTGGAATCGCATAAATGCTAAGAAAAACGGACATGACTAATTTTTTCATCTCATTCCTCCTAAGCGACAGACACGACACGAAACATGCCGGCTTTCATGTGATAGAGGAGGTGACAGTGAAATGCCCAATCGCCCTTAGCATCAGCGCTGATTAATAAGGAGACTTTTTCACTTGGCTTGACACTTATAGTGTGTTTCCGTGGACGAGGGTAGTGTCCATTCTCTAGCTCCATCCACATACCATGTAGGTGAATAGGGTGATCCATCATCGTGTCATTGACTAAGACGAGACGAAGCCGCTCACCATAGTTAAATGGAATAATGCCGTCCACTTCGGTGAATTTTTTACCATCAAATGACCACATATAACGTTCCATATTACCGGTTAAATGGAGTTGCAGTGTTCGCTCAGGTGGGCGCTCATCCGGCCATGGGTGTGCACCAATGAGATCTTGGTACACCAATACACGATGCGAGACATTTTCTAGTCCAACACCTGGCTCATTTAAACGTGAAGTCGGGTTCTCACTAATCATTGCCACACCCACTCGGTCATGATTGTCATGGCTAATTGGAATGGAATCGACGGGTAGGCTTGGCATCAATGACTCACTTTCATGATGCATCATTTCAGCATGACCCATATGGTGATCAGACATATCCATGCTTACATCAGGCGTCATTTGATTGTGATCCATGCCAGCCATGTCATGAGACATTCCCACGGCGCTCATTCCACGTTCACTAGGTGGTCTAAGTGTAGGCACATCAGCTTCACGACCTAGTTCAGTGGTCAAAGTGCCACGGACATAACCGCTTCTGTCCATGCTCTCTGCAAACAAGGTATACGTCTGGTTGCCTTTCGGTTTGATGATCACATCAAAGGTTTCGGCAGTGGCAATTCTAAATTCATCTACTGTCACTGGTTGAATCGGCTGACCATCAGCAGCAATCACGGTCATTTCTAATCCAGGAATTCGAAAATCAAAATAGCTCATGGCTGAGCCATTAATAACTCTTAAGCGAATTTCTTCCCTGGTTTGTATAAACCAGACCAGTTTGAATTAGCATCCAAGCCATTCATTAAATAGGTATATGTCGACGCAGTGACATCAGCAATATCACGCGAGCTCATTCGCATCTGTTCCCACATTGAACGTTGTTGCCAAGTGGCTGCAAGGCCTTGGGATTTGATATCCGCTATGGTGTCGCTCAGCGTGCGTTGCTGATAATTGTAATAACCTTCAGACACTTTTAAGTGACGAAACACTG
>DRHY01000129.1 GCA_011052985.1 Methylophaga thalassica | reverse complement strand
TTCATCAAAGATTAGTGTAGGTACGGTTCTTTTACCGGCTGTAACTACTTGTATAGCCAAGCTGATTCGAGCTAACTCACCACCTGAGGCTACTTTTGAAAGTTCACCGGCGGCTTGTCCTGGATTGGTGCTGACTAGCATTCTGACATGATCACTCCCATGCTCAGAAAATTGCTCTTCGTCGTCGTAAGGCACAACATCTATTTCGATACTACCCGAAGGTATAGCAAGCTGTTTAATGGAGTCTGAAATCTGTTTAGCGAGAGGCTTCGCTGCTTTTATACGACGTTCGCTTAGTTGTTTGCATAAGCGATTACATTCAACTTCAAGCTCTGCTACTTGTTTGCTTAATGAGACCATCTCGACGTTATCATTAGCAATTTCAGCTAAGTCAGATGACAGCTTCTCATATTGTTCTGGTAAGGCTTCTATTTCTATGTGGTGCTTGCGTGCCAGTTCATGTAACTCTGACAACACGGTTTCTACTTCATCCAGTCTTTCTGGATCATCATCGAGGGTATCTAGATACCCCCTAAGCTCATTGGCTGTTTCATCTAAGTTAATAATGGCGGCATTAAGGGTTTCAACTGCAGCTGCAAATCTGGGTTCGTAATCTTGAAGTTTTTCTAGTGCTGTTTGAGTCTGACTAATAATATCGTAAGCGGCAACTTGTTCATCGTCGAAAATACGATGAAGGCCTAATTCAGCTGCACTTATTAGTTGTGATGCATTAGCTAACTGAGACTGTTCTTGGAGTAACTGTGCTATTTTTTGATCGCTGAGCTCATAACGTTCAAGTTCACCTACCTGATATTCAAGTAATTCTTGTTTGGCTCGTTTGTCAGCTGCTTGTTGTTGGAGTTTTTTCAGCTGTTGTTTAGACGATTGCCATTCACGGAATACCAGTTTAAGTTTGTCGAGAATGGGTTTATTGTCGGCGACAATATCTAATATTTCTCGTTGTGTTTGTGGCCGTATCAATGATTGGTGAGCGTGTTGACCATGTATATCAATACTTCGCTCACTAACTTGCTTAAGCATCGTTAATGGGACTGTTCTTCCATTTATGTAACCTTTAGAGCGTCCGTCTTTACTGATTGTACGTCGGAGGTTACACTGACCATCATCATCTAGCTCTTGTTCTGTCAGCCACTTAGCTAGTGTCTTATTTTGCTGTAAATCGAAATCGGCAGATATCTCAGCACGGTCAGCACCGTATCTGATCATGTTTGAATCGGCTCTATCACCAAGCACAAGACTCATCGCATCCACCAATATGGATTTACCTGCACCTGTTTCACCTGTAAGCGATGTCATGCCAGATTCAAATAACAAGGATATATCTTCAACCACAGCAAGGTTTCGCACTGTCAAACTGGTGATCATGTGAGTTTTTTCCCCCAGTTAAGTTTTGCTCGTAAAATAGAATAATGGTCATGGTCTTCAAGATGTAATAAACGGGTCCGCTTGGAATGTTTTTCAATACGAACTGTATCTCCTGGTTGAAGTACCCGTCCTGGTCTACCATCACAACTCACCATTGCAGTCGTTATGTTGTTATCACTTAATGTAATGTCCAGTTTATTATCAGCAGATATGACTAATGGTCTATTGCTGAGTGTATGAGGGCACACTGATGCGAGGACAACAACATCTAGATCAACATCAAGTATCGGTCCACCTGCTGACATGGCATAGGCTGTTGAACCTGTCGGAGTGGAAATGACAAGTCCATCAGCACGTTGACTATTTAAGAAACGTCCATTTATATGAGTTTCAAACTCAATCATGTGTAGATTTTCGTAGGAGTGAATTACTACATCATTCATCGCAATGCTTGAGGTAGCATCATCACCATTGATGACTGTTTTTAACAAAAAGCGACTGTCATCACGATAATGACCACATAAAATTGCATCTAATTCATGAGTTAAATTACTCAAGGTGACATCAGCTAAGAAGCCTAAACGTCCGACATTTATTCCTACTACGGGCATGTCTGTACCTGATAACTCTCTTGAGACAGAGAGTAAAGTTCCATCGCCACCAATCGCAATAGTTAGGTCACAGTGCTCTGGGAATGCGCTAATAGACACGACATTTAGAGAAGGAAGAAAAGCGAGTGATTCGTTACATACAACTGACAATCCTCTGCTGGCTAAGAATTCATTGACTTGCTCTACCGCATTTTCCATAACGGGATCGTCTTTTCGAATAAAAAGTCCTATTCGTTGAAAGGATGAGTGTGTAGTCAAAATTTCTTCCTATGTATTGGAAATAGTCATCCGATAGTAATGGTTTTGCCATAAAATCCAAAGCAAAAAGAGATTTATCGTGAATTGTTTCACATCATTGTTATTCATTAGCTGAGAAATGCTAGAATGTCAGGATTTTATTGTTGTATTAAATTTTAAACTTTGAGGAATACCATGGCTATCGAACGCACACTTTCAATTATCAAACCTGATGCAGTGGCAAAAAATGTTATCGGAGAAATATACAGTCGCTTTGAAAAAGCAGGTCTGAAAATCGTTGCTGCAAAAATGATGCACTTAAGCCAAGAACAAGCTGAAGGCTTTTACGCAGAGCATAAAGAACGTCCATTTTTCGGTGCACTTGTTAGCTTCATGACTTCTGGCCCAGTGATTGTTCAGGTGCTGGAAGGCGAGGGTGCTGTTCTGAAACACCGTGATTTAATGGGAGCGACAAACCCATCTGAAGCTGCTGCTGGCACAATCCGCGCTGATTTCGCAGAAAGCATTGATGAAAATGCCGTTCATGGTTCTGACTCTGCTGAAAGCGCTGCTCGCGAAATTGCATACTACTTTGCTGACGGCGAAGTTTGTGATCGCACACGCTAAGTAGATAATAATGACTGAGCGCACAAATTTATTAGGATTAGATCTTCAGGGTCTGGAAGGGTTTTTCGTCGAATTAGGTGAAAAACCTTTCCGTGCGCGTCAGTTATTACAATGGATTCACAAATACAGAATCGTAGATTTTGCTGAAATGACTAATTTGAGCAAAGTCTTACGTGAAAAGTTAGAAAATGTAGCTGAGATTCGCTTACCAGAAGTCATGCATGAACATATCTCAGTGGATGGCACGCGCAAGTGGATAATTAAATTGTCCTGTGGGAATGCGATTGAAACTGTCTATATCCCGGAAGGTGGAAGAGGAACACTGTGTGTGTCTTCTCAAGTAGGCTGCGCGCTGACATGCACATTTTGCTCGACTGGCCAGCAAGGTTTCAATCGTAATTTGGATGCAGCAGAAATTATTGCTCAATTATGGATTGCAAACCAGGCGCTTGATAAAGATCCTAAAGGTAATCGAGTTGTTACCAATGTTGTGATGATGGGAATGGGGGAGCCTCTAGCTAATTATGCTAATGTCATTACTGCAATGAATTTAATGCGTGATGATTTTGGCTACGGTATTTCTTGGCGTCGATTAACATTGAGTACGTCAGGTATGGTGCCGATGATTGATAAATTGCGCGAAGATTGCCATGTAAGTTTGGCGATTTCATTACATGCCGCTAATGACAAATTACGCGATGAAATTATTCCATTAAACAAAAAATATCCTATCGCCGAGTTGCTTGCAGCTTGTAAACGCTATGTTGTCGGTCAACAGCGCAGACATATTACGGTTGAATATGTCATGTTAGAAGGAATCAACGATTCTATGACTGATGCTAAAGATCTTGTTAGAATTCTGAAAGACTTGCCGACCAAAATAAATTTGATTCCGTTTAATCCCTTTCCAGGAACAAGTTACAAGTGCTCATCACGCAATAAAATTGTTCGTTTTCAGCAGTATTTGATTGATCAGGGACTGGTTGCCACGATTAGAAAAACTCGCGGTGACGATATTGTAGCTGCTTGTGGTCAGCTTGCTGGGGATGTCCAAGACAAAACGCGTCGAACAGAACGCCTTGCTCAACAAGAAGTTGTTTTTCATCAATGATGCTACCTGTCTGTAAACGTTTCGTCGTATTGGCTTTTGTTTTACTTACAGCTTGTAACGCTAATCAAACAGTCAGAGATGCATATATAGCTCCAGATGCAAAAGCAGCTGATATTAACATGCGTCTTGGCCTTAATTATTTGCAACGTGGCGATTATGCTATCGCCTTGGAAAAGCTTAAAAAGGCGCTCAAACAGAACCCTAATTTACCAAGTGCGCACAATACTATTGCTATTCTTTACCAATATTTAGGAGAGAATGAAAAAGCAGAAATGCACTTCAATAAAGCGGTTTCATTAGAGCCTGATTATTCGGAGGCACAAAATAATTTTGGCGTTTTTTTATGTCAACAAGGCCGCTATGAAGAATCTGAAGAGCGATTTCTCAACGCTGTGAAAAATCCACTATATTCCAGTGCTGCTCTTGCCTATGAGAACGCTGGCTTGTGTGTTGATAGGGAAAATAATACTGCTAAAGCTGAATCGTATTTTCGTAAAGCATTGCAAATGATGCCCACGCTACCTAAGTCACTTATAGAAATGGCAGCCATCAATCTGGAACAAAAAAACTTTTTGCAGGCTAGAGCCTACATACAAAGATATCAACAAGCGGCTACTTGGACTCCAAGAGCACTGTTATTAGCTATAAAAACCGAGACTGCATTAGGTGATAAAGATGCTATCTCTTCGTATAAATTGATCTTGAGGTCGCGGTTTCCAGACTCTGATGAAATGCGAATTGTTAACCAAGGAATCAACAATTCATGAGTGAGAATAATGACAATAACCCAATGATGAAAGCCTCACCAAGTATTGGGGCTAGATTGAAACAGAAACGAGAAAGCAAGCAGTTTTCTGTTGCTGAAGTAGCAGCACAACTGAGGTTGACGAAAGAAATCATCATCTATTTAGAAACTCAGCAGTGGGAAAAACTGCATGGGCGAACCTATGCCCGAGGGTATTTTTCTAGTTATGTTAGGTATTTAAATCTGCCTTATGATGAAATGTTAGCGGTATTTGATGATGAATATTTGCTTATTGAAGTATCACCAAAACTGAATTATCAATCACATTCGGTAGACCAGAAGCCGTTTCCTTGGGCAATGTGGATCCTAATCGTGCTAGCCATCATCATTATTGGTATTGCTTTCCAACAATGGCAGGCAGGATTTCCAATCTCTGACATGGCGAATGATCTGAAAGAAAGTACATCTGAACTCTTACCGTCGTCTCTCCAAACTCAATCAATCAGTGATGATCCATCATCTGCTCAGATACCGTTAGATTCGTATACGGATGAAACCAATTCAGGAGCTGATTCTTAATGGAACAAATTTCTTACATACAGCGCCGTAAGTCTAGGAAGATTATGGTTGGTAATGTTGCTGT
>DRHY01000128.1 GCA_011052985.1 Methylophaga thalassica | reverse complement strand
TGGATCTTGATATGTGGTTCGGTACCAGTACAGAAGAACATATCGGACGCGTCCTTGTCTGCCATCAACCGATAATAAGGGGTCATGTCCATTTTATCTTCCTCTCAATGACTGCCTAGATGCATGCTGACATCCTACAGAATTTATTTTGTCATGAAAGCATGCTTATGTTTTTCTTTAGAGCAGCTCACATTTTTATCTAAGCACCACCGCGATATCGCACACTGATAGCCTGACTTTCTTGAATTTTCTCTAGCTTACTCATCAATATATCACTTGGCGTTACTTGCCATTCATTGCCAAATTGAATCAATGAAGATGCCTCTCCATTGTGATAGTACAACTCCACGGCTAATGCACCACCTTTATAAGGAGATAAGCACTCTTTTAATGACTCAACCCACTGTTGAGATACTTGCTGATTATCAATGGTGACTTGCAAGACATGACCAAAGGCTTCGCGAGCACCAGTAATATCAAATACTTTTTCGGCTGTTGCCGCTAAACCACCGGTGAAATTATCTTGCCCAATTTTACCTTGAATCACCACCAGCTTATCGGGCTGTAAAAAACTTTGATACTGATCATAAACATCAGCAAATACGCGGACTTCAAGACGTGCACTTTGGTCATCAAGCGTAATAAATGCCATACGTCCACCATTTTTAGACTTCATCGTACGTATCGCCACAATCAGACCCGCAGTTAACACAGGCTTTTCATTGCGCTGATAGCCTTTTGATTCAGGTGCATCCAGATCGGTAATTTTTGTTGGAATAAATTGGGCTAACTCAGCTTCGTAACGGTCAATCGGATGACCACTTAAGTACAGACCTAAGGTGTCTTTTTCCGCTTGAAGTAAATGCTCCTCTGTCCATTCAGCGGCAAGTTCAAGTGGTTCATCTTCGACATCATCTGCCTGTGGATTTAAACCAAACAGATCATTTTGACCACTGTCTTTATCGCGGCGATGCTGTTCAGCAATATGAATGGCTTTAGTTAAACTTGCTTCCAAGCTAGCACGATGGCCACCTAATGAATCAAACGCACCCGCTTTAACAAGAGAAGCCATCACGCGGCGGTTGATTTTTTTCATATCAACACGGCGACAAAAATCATACAGTGAAGCGAATTCATCACCCTGCTCACGTTCTGATACGATGCCGGCTAAGGCAGACTCTCCCACCCCTTTTATCGCCCCCATACCATAACGAATGGTTTTAGCATCTTCGACGGTGAATTTGATTTTGCTGTGATTCACATCAGGGGGTAACACCGTCAATTTCATATCACGACATTCATCAATAAGGCCAACCACCTTATCTGTATTGTCCATATCCGCTGATAATACCGCCGCCATAAAAGCGGCAGGATAGTGCGCCTTTAGCCAAGCCGTTTGATAAGCAACTAAAGCATAAGCCGCCGAGTGCGATTTGTTAAAACCGTACTCTGCAAACTTTTCCATGAGGTCAAAAATAGGCCCTGATTCTTTCGGATCTATACCTCTAGCTGTAGCCCCTTCTAAGAATAACTCACGCTGCTTGGCCATCTCTTCAGGTTTTTTCTTACCCATCGCGCGGCGTAACATATCAGCGCCGCCAAGACTGTAGCTGGCAAGAATCTGAGCAATCTGCATAACCTGCTCTTGGTAAACGATAACCCCATAGGTCGGTTTAAGAACAGGCTCAAGATCTGGATGAGGATAATCCACTCGTGCCCGACCATGCTTACGATTCACAAAGTCGTCGACCATGCCTGACTGTAATGGTCCTGGTCGAAATAGTGCCACCAAGGCAACAATATCCTCAAAGGTATCAGGCTGTAGGCGTTTGACCAGCTCTTTCATGCCACGTGATTCAAGCTGAAACACAGCAGTTGTTTCACAGCGTTTTAGTAAAGCGTAGGTAGGTTTGTCATCAAGCGGTAAATTGGCAATGTCAATTTTGTCAGCTTCTTCCTTCGGCAATAAGGTTCGAACGTTCTTCATTGCCCAGTCAATAACCGTCAATGTTTTCAGACCCAAGAAGTCAAACTTCACCAGCCCAACACTTTCAACATCGTCTTTATCAAACTGAGAGACTAAACCCGCGCCATTGTGCTCACTATAAATCGGCGTGTACTCAGTTAACACTTTGGGCGCGATAACTACGCCACCCGCATGTTTACCGACATTTCGAGTTAAACCTTCTAGCTGTAGAGCAAGGTCTATAAGTGTTTTAACCTCTTCTTCTTTGTCGTAACGTTCTTTAAGCAATGGTTCTTGTTCCATTGCTTTACTCAAGGTCATTTTCAGTTCAAACGGTACTAATTTTGCCAACTGATCAACAAAGCCATATGGATGACCCAGTACCCTGCCGACATCTCGAAGTACCGCTTTGGCCGCCATTGTGCCGAAGGTAATGATCTGTGATACATGATCACGACCGTAATGTTGAGATACGTACTCGATGACCCTATCACGACCATCCATACAAAAATCGACGTCAAAGTCAGGCAGCGATACCCGTTCTGGATTCAAAAAGCGTTCAAACAGCAAATCATATTGCAAGGGATCTAAATCGGTAATTTTTAGTGCATAAGCCACTAATGAACCGGCACCAGAACCGCGACCGGGTCCTACTGGAACATCATTATTTTTTGCCCACAGAATGAAATCGGCAACGATAAGGAAGTAACCAGGAAAGCCCATCTGATTGATAACGTCGAGTTCAATTTGCAGTCGTTCGTGATAACGCGCTTTGTTTTCTTCTCTTTTTTGCTCATCCGGAAATAGAACTAATAAGCGTTCTTCTAGGCCTTTATAGGATTCTTCACTAAAAAACTCGGCAATAGTCATGCCTTCAGGAACAGGGAAGTCAGGGAGGTAATGCTCCCCTAACGTTAATTCTAGATTACAGCGTTTAGCAATTTCGACTGTATTTTCGATGGCTTCAGGAATATCGGCAAACAAGGCAATCATTTCATCCGCTGAACGCAGATACTGTTGCTCAGAGTAATTTCGCGGTCGGCGAGGATCATCTAATTGACGTCCTTCGTGAATACAGACCTTCGCTTCATGCGCTTCAAACTGCTCAGACGTTAAAAATCGCACATCATTTGATGCCACTACAGGTAAGTTTTTTTCAGCAGCGAGTAATAAGGCATTGCGAATGAAACGCTCTTCTTCATCACGTCCAGTTCGTATCAATTCTAGGTAAAGGCGATCTGGAAACAACTGCTGCCAGAAGGCAAATTGTTGTTCTATTTCATCTTGTTGATTATTGAGCAAGGCTTTGCCCAAGATCCCTTCCCTGCCACCGGACAGACAAATTAGGCCATCTGTTTGTCCTTCTAACCAATCCGTCTCTAACATTGGCACACCCAAATGCTGCCCTTCCATATACGCTTTGGATAGCAAACGTGAGAGATTATGAAACCCTGCCATATTCATGCACAAAACAACAAATCGTGTGCCATTTTTTGGATCAGCGGGATCACGTAAACGCAGATCCGCTCCCAAAATGGGTTTAACACCAGCTTGCATCGCCGCATTAAATAATTTCACTGCGGCAAACAAATTATGGTGATCGGTAATCGCAATTGCCGGCATCTCAGCCTCAGCCACTTTCTTGACTAAGGGTTTAATCCTGACTAAACCATCAACTAGTGAGTAGTCAGTGTGCAAATGAAGATGGACAAACGATTTTGGCATTAACGTATCTAACCTATTTTCTATGATTAATTTAGCGTGGAAACTCAACTGGTCCAGGGATTCTATCGCCAAGCGTCTGACTCACAATAGACTCAGCCTCAGCATGGCCTTTAGCAAAGGCTTCATCCTGACTCATTGCTGGCGAATAAGCGGATGCTTTAGGTACACCATTTTCGCCACGTTTTAGGTAAAGTGTTTGCGTTGGGAAGGCAAACTCAATTTCCATCTGACGAGCCAATCTAAGCACATCTAATAAAAAACGATGGCGTTCCCGAAGCTCTGTATTCCAATCTGGTGTAGCCCAAAATACGTAAAGTAAAATATCTAATGAAGCCGCACCATAATCATTGAAATATACTTGATAGAGATCTTTACGCATATAGGGATGGAGCTGAATGATACGGCGTATTCCTTCACAAAAACCTTCAATTTTTTCTGGTGGTGTATCGTAGGTAACCGCTAATTTTGTCAACATACGACGATAACGACGTGCGCCCATATTATCGATTTTAGTGGTTGTCAAAATCGAGTTAGGCATCGTTACCAGTGAATTGTAGAAAGTCCGAATCCGCGTACTTCGAAAGCCAACCTCTTCTACCATCCCCTCAATATCGCCAATAACTACCCAGTCACCTATATGAAATGGACGATCCATGAGTACGGTTAGTGACCCAAAGAAATTACCTAATAAATCTTTAGCCGCTAATGCAAAGGCTAAACCACCCAAACCGAGGCCAGCTAATAGACTGGTGACATCAATATTTAGATTATCAGCAGCAAAGACGATGCCCATCACCACCACAAAGACCTTCATGCTTTTGGTCATCATTGGCACTAATAAATCGTCGTATTTGGTCTGTGTTTTACTAGCACGTGCTGTCCAGTAGGCATTAAAAATATCCACTAGACGAAAGGCACTCCAGATACCGGAGATAGATACTAATAACTTCACTGCAACCAATAGAATCAACAAAGCAGTATCAGGCAAACCAAGTAAATTCAGACCAGACCACCACATCAAAGCCATGGCCATTAAACCTAATGGTCTAAGCACATCATCATCTAGCTCGGTATAAAGGTGATGGTGATGTTTGCGGCGTTTTATATGCACTTTTAATATAAAGGCTAATGCTTTATCCGCCACTGAACCAATAACAATAATCAGGAACAATCCTATCCATTGCCAGTATTCTAATAAAAAGCCTCCTTTCAAAAATCCTGGTATATCAGAGCGTAGCCTCACACTGATAGGCAATGACACTTTTGATGAAGACTGCTTAACCAATTCAGTATTGTCACTGAGGCCATTGTAGATATCAGGAATGGCTTCAATTGATTCTGGGCTGAACAACCAATTCCCTTGATCATCCAGTCGTAAAACGATGTTGCCGACATCTGTCCGTAAATACGTGTACTGCTTACTTTTAGGTTTTTGAGGAATATCGCTGAGCTTAGGTATTTCAGCTAATTGCATGATATTAAATAATAATCGTGCTGTTTCGCGGCCACGCTCTGTTCGTATAATCGGACTGACATTGGATAGATCAAACGTCGACACAGCTTGTTCAATGGCTTTGTCATCTCCAGCAGCCACTTTATCCATCGCCTTAACGAATTGTTTTACAGTGATTCTAGGCTCCGTGAGATTAAGCTGCTCAACTGATACATCGGCTGTTTTGTCCTGGCTCGTTGCTGTCTGCATGCCGACAATTGCAGCAGGATTAATTCCTCCCCCCGCCTGAACTGACAGGCTCAACAGTATGAAAAAGAAAAACAGAGAGCTTTTTATCATATGAGATTTAACTCCATCTCAGGATCGGGGGCATAGTCCATTACCGTTTGAACTGCCTGTTTCCACTGAACACTTTGTTGTAACTCATTACGTGGTGTGGAATGTCGACCATGTAATCGCATCAAACGCGCATTTCTTAACGGATCGGTACTGACTTTCAGACCATCAATCACCTGCTCCACACTACCCGGATTGTTACAAACCAGTACCATGTCACAGCCCGCTGATAACGCCGCTTCTGCTCGCTCTAATGGCCCACCAATAATGGCGGCCCCTTCCATGCTCAAATCGTCACTTAAAATAGCGCCTTGAAACTGCAAGCGATCACGCAAAATTTCTTGCAACCAAAACGGTGAGAAACAGGCAGGTAATTTATCATTCTGCTCGTAAACGATATGCGCTGGCATGATACCGGCGAGCTCATTAGACAGCAGAGTGAAAGGTAGCATGTCAGCTTTAAGCATATCTTCGATATGCCGATGGTCAACCGGTAAACCTAGGTGGGAATCGACTTCAACGGCACCATGCCCAGGAAAGTGTTTGCCCACAGCAGACATCCACGCATTTTTCATCCCCAAAATATAGTGACGGGCGATCTCGGTGACCACTTGAGGGTCACGATGAAACGAGCGGTCACCAATCACTTCACTCACACCGTAATTCAAATCAAGGTCAGGGGCAAAGCTAAAGTCGACACCTACCGATCGTAATTCAGCGGCCATTAACCAACCTGTTTGCTCAGCACGTTGCAATGATAGTTTAGGGTTCTGATGATGATCTTTAGCGATGGCTGCTACAGGTGGCAGTCGTGTAAATCCTTTACGGAAACGTTGTACTCTGCCGCCTTCATGATCAACAGATATCAATAAATGCGGTTGGCGAAGTTGGTGAATCTCATTGCAAAGTGTGGTTATTTGCTCGACAGATTCATAGTTACGCGTAAATAAAATAACACCGCCGACCAGTGGGTGTTTAAGCATCTCTTTTTCTGTTTCGCTCAGTACAGTGCCGAGCAAATCGACCATCAGTGGGCCTAACGCCATAATTCTTAAACCTTATTCATGAATCCAAACTTTCATACCGGGCGTGACTAATGGGTATAACGTCACCAGATCCTGATTATGCATGCGGATACATCCATGCGACAGCGCCTGACCCATCGGAGATGAGTCTGGGCAACCATGGATGTAAATATATCGGCGCATTGTATCAACATTTCCAAGTCGATTTTTACCGACTTCAAGTCCACTCAGCCAGATGATACGAGTCAAGATCCAATCTCTATTAGGAAACTGTTCTGCTAATTTGGCAGAAAAAATCTCTCCAGTTGGTCTTCTACCCACAAACACACTGTTTATCGGCTCACCCTTACCTATGCAAGCGCGGATGTTATGCCAACCACGTGGCGTACATCCGCTGCCATTCTCCTCGCCCGCCCCATGAAGCGCTGTGGAAATATCCGCTTCAAACAGGATCTGCTCTGACTGCCTCAACCAGCAATGTTGATCACTAAGTGATATGTCTAGCCACTGTTCATTTGTTTCAATCATTTTTTTCATCATCACTAAGCATTGGTTCGCTCTCAGTAAACGCTATCGCCGTAGAATCATCTTCTTCGATGGCTTCAATAATCATAGTTAACGGTTCAGTCTCATAATCACGCTCAACCGTTTCCAGTTGTGGTAGCGATTTACTGACTTTGGTTGATAGTTGACTAAATCTATCCACCTTGCCGTATAAGCCTTGTTTACCCGCGAGGCCTTTAATGACCTGATTATACTGATTACTGACTGTACCCAGCGTGTTTCCTAGTCGTTGTAATCGCTCAGCGACAATGGCCACTTGATTATAAATATCCCCGGCTTTTTCACTGATTTCACGGGCTTCAGCATTGCTCCGTTCCATCATCCACAGATTAGACACGGTTCTCAAAATCGGAATTAGTGTGGTGTGTGAAACCAATACAATGCCTTTTTTATAGCCATACTCAAACAGATCTTTATTATTTTTAAGGGCTTCAATATAGGCTGGTTCAATCGGCATGAACATCAACACAAAACTTGGGCTACGCATGCCAATAACGTTGGTATAGTCTTTCGATGCCAAATCATCAATATGCCGACGCACCGCTTTGATATGCTCTGCCATCGATAATTGATAGGCTTCTTCGCTGTCGGCACTTACCGCTCTATCGTAAGCGTTTAAAGACACTTTACTGTCAATGATAATGTGCTTTTTGTCAGGTAGTTTTATCAGGTAATCAGTTTGTTTTTGTTTGCCGTCGGCATCTTTGAATGCGGTTTGCACTTCAAAATGAGCATCTTCTACTAAACCACTCATTTCTAACGTCCGTCTTAACTGAGCTTCACCCCACGCACCACGTTGTTGTGAATCGCCCTTCAAAGCAGAGGTTAAGTTATTGGCTTCACTACTCATTTTCAGACCAATATCCAAGACCTTTTTGATTTCAGCATTGAGATGGCTGTTGCCTCGTAAGGATGAATCATGGACTTCATTAATGCGTTTTTGAAAGCCTTCAATTTGTTCTCTAAACGGTTTCAGTAACACATCGATACTTGATTTACTGGTGTCAGTAAACGTTTTGCCTTTTTCTTCAAAGATTTTATTAGCAATATTCTCAAACTCTTTGGTTAACGCTTGCTTGCTCTCTGTCAGCTGCTGCATTTGCTCTTTGAAATGCTCTTCACGTTTTTCCAGCGTCGTTTTGAGTTCTGTATGCTCGCTGCTAAGTTGCTGATAGCGTTGTTGCTGTGCTTCGTAG
The DNA here is from genome assembly GCA_011052985.1 of Methylophaga thalassica. GTDB lineage: Bacteria > Pseudomonadota > Gammaproteobacteria > Nitrosococcales > Methylophagaceae > Methylophaga > Methylophaga aminisulfidivorans_A. The sequence continues at coordinate 703 of DRHY01000128.1, read as the reverse complement.
GCAGCCTGTTTTTCGTTCAGGCTTTGCTTGATTTCTACAAGGTATTGCTCGGTTGAGCGAAGTTTGGTTTGGCTCGACTCAAAGTCTTTTTCGAAACGATGGTGCTGCGCTCGACTTTCATCAGCTAAGCTTTGCAGCGCTTGCTGACGCTCACTGGCAGTGGCCAAGGAGGCCTCAAGGCGTTTTTCCGTTGTGGCGGCTGTTTGAAGTTGTTGCTCCGCTCTACTCAGATCTAAATCAAACTGGTGTAGCTGCTGATGAGACTCATCGAGCATGGATTGAAGACGTTGTATCTCTGCAAGCTGTTGCTGATTAGTTGCTTCAAGCTGATTGTTATGAGCTGATAAAAGTGTGATTTTGCGTGTGTGAATAACACGAGTTATCAAATACGTGACCAGGGCGAGAAAAAGACTGGAAATGACTAAAATGGCTATCATTTCATTGGTCCAGAGACTAAGTTGCATACATGAATCCTGCGTGGTGAGTTGATAACATTCGGCTGCTATCAAGCCTTACAAGATAACAAAGCTCACTCAGAAATGCGATATTGTCATTCAGTGCTTTTGGTGATGTGTCGCTCCCCACAGCGTCAATAATCGACTGAGCACAATGGGAAATAAAGTGAATAAAGCAAGCCACAAAAAAATATCGTGTTTGTATTGCTTTGGAATACGTTCATCAACAATCAAGGCTTGTGTTTGTT
>DRHY01000127.1 GCA_011052985.1 Methylophaga thalassica | reverse complement strand
CCATCATGAAGGGATTGAAGTGACAAGCCGATTCGAAGATCACCACCATTACCCTCAAAGACGCCAATGTGTTGACCAACGGCGTTGTGTAATAGTTTATTGCCACTTCCAAAGAACGAATTATCGGTCACAGAAAAATGATACTGCATATTGATCCAGTGTGTGACAAGCATTGGAGCCGTCATTATCTGTTCTAGTAGGGTAAATTGAGTATCATTTTGCCATTGATAATCATGCAGAAAAGCCCGACCTTTTAGATCCACACACCGTGTTCTACTTCTCGGTGCAATGATAAATGCCGCGTTATTAGCTAAACCCCATTCAGGACGAATTTCTGACCAGTTTTTTGTTTTCTCAAGCTGTTCTTGTTCAAGCGCAATATCATTCATTGATGTCATGGCTGAGACCTGCTTATTAACTCTCGCACGGCGTGTTTGCATACTGGCTTGTTTTAAGTACGACTCAAGTTTTTCATTGTTTAAATCTGAAAAACAGATGATTTCATCAGTGGTTGTATTGTGTAAACCAGCAATAAAATGAGTTTCTTGGGGAATGGATATGCCTTTACTGACGAGCTGTACCCGAACGAGATTGTCATTTAATAGATAGCTGAGAACGCGAACGTTCACTTCGCCTGTTTGGCCGCCACAGGCGCCACAGTCCAGCCCCGCTGCATGGAGGTTATTACGTGTTTCACTTCCGTGTCCTAACAGCAAGACCGTAGGGGCAAAATTATCTGTCAGTCCCATTCCATTGAGAATCGCCGCAGCTAGAGCAGCTCTTTCATCCAGTGTTAATGACTGACCATTTTGTTCAAGTTGCCATTCATCATGATGACTAAACTGATCAATGAGTGATTCATTTTTTTGTGGGAAAAAATTATCTTTGAGCAATTTAAATGCGTAAAACCACCCCACCGACTCCACCATGGTAAAGGCTGAAAAAGGAGAACCCGCCCACTTTTTCCAGTGACTCATTTTACGGATTTTGTGTAGTTTAAGCTTATCTTTTTGTTTGCCAGTGGCCGAAATTGAAGGGGCAAGAAGGCCCGGGAGTTGAGGCCTTTTTATCTGACTTCCCACTGGCTGATAACTAATCGGTAACCCAAAAAAACCGGCAAAACCAATTGTTTGAATGCCTTCACTCTGAGCTTCTAAGGCATTGCGGAGTGTTTCAGAGCGTACATCGATACAACAGGCAACTTGCAACAATGCTGGGGCAGTTTTTGCTTCCACGGCTTGCAGCAAGGTTTGATGAAGGGAGGCTTGATATTCAAGCTCGGCAGCATGATTCCATATCCATAATGTGGTGACATGCTTCAGATGAGATTCAAACAAGTCGGACGTGTCTTTAAGCTGATTATGCCAAGCTTTTTCCAGTTGAATAAAGTCGTTCTTATCATGGTTCTGCTCAAGTTGACGCCAGACAACCAGATCCCATGCCAACACAATCGCAAGTAATTCCTTAAGATAATCATTTTGCTTGGCTTCTAGATTGGCTTCCCAACGTTGCCAAGCAAGATAACTTGCCCAGCCGTTGATGCTGAGTAATAGTTTGTGGGCATAGAGTTCTAGCTGTGTTGAGTCGAGATGTAACGTTGACTTGGCCAGAGCGAAAAGTGCATAGATATCAGATGGTAACTGATTAAACTGTTGCCTTAACTTTTGTTCCCCCATCAATAATGACAGACCATAATCCACTTTAGAAAAAGCGAGCCAAGATCTGTAGAGACCATTAAATGAGCTGGTTTCATGCTGCGTGAAATCACCACAAAACTGGCTTATCTGATGCACAATTTCATCCTGCCAGCGCATTTTGTGATGATCTCGCTCTAAATCAGCTATTTCAGCCAGGCTTAACCAGATGGGTGGCGTTTTATCATCTAAAGCGTAAACTAAATCTTCGACACTCATTGAATTTTGGTAGCGTTCAGCGGCGGCGACAAGTGAGGCCTGTGAAATCTTCCCTTGAGTGTATTGTTCATTAAAATAGCTGGCGGACTTGGTTGATTTGGCTCCTGTTAATGCAGCTACGCGCGCAGAGGCGTTCTCAATAGACTGCTCTCTGTATTCCCATAGAGGATTGACGGCAATTAATCTATCCAGCGGCCAGTTTGGGGCAATAAGTGAGCAGGCTTTATCTATTGCTGCTTCATCAGCTCTAGTCAGACTTGACGTTGATGATACTTGTGCATTGGTCATAAAAAGCTTCCCTTATTGAGTATGACGAGCAGGATGGCGATGAGCATTATTTCTCAATCTGACCGGCCATAAAATGAGTGTGAGTCGGGTCATTGATTCATCTAAATAAAGTCCCGAAAAGAACCAGCGAGATAATGTTTTTGTCAGGGCCGCATTTGGATACATGCTCAGCGCTATACTGGTGAAATAAAGCGAAATAAAAACAACTGTTATCCAAATATCCATTGTTGAGAACATCATGGCCTGAGGCATCTCAGGTACTAAATAAGCAACGAGTGACTTACCCAACCAGTAAAAACTCAACAAAACACTCACGGTGATGACGGCAAACAACACATCCTTGCTGAAGAGTTTTTTGATGGCCGTTGTAAAATACATGGCAAAAGACAAGCTCACTAATAACCAAATACTGATCGGAGTGACATCTCGACTAATAAAGACAACAATCGTCAAACTAATGATGGCAATGAATAGCGTGATAAAGGCGCTCGTCATGCCTAGCTTTTTTGGCTTAGAAAATTGAGCGAGGTGGTAACCCTGAAGTGCATCGCCCGAGCTTAAAAAAGCATAGGCTTTGTAAAGTGAATGGGTGAATAAATGAAGCAAGGCGATTTCGTATAGTCCCAGAGCACACTCTATTAACATTAATCCCATCTGAGCACAGGTTGACCAGGCAAGCCTCACTTTCACACTGATACGTGTCATCATCACTAGCGCACTGATAAACAAACTGATGCCTGCCAGAATAAGCAGTAACCATTGTGCCGCTTTTGCCAACGAGATTAATGGTGCGAAACTGATAAGCAAAAAACCACCTAGATTAATGATGCCAGCATGCAGCAGAGCACTTATAGGTGTTGGGGCCTCTACAACTTGAATCAACCAGCCGTGAACAGGCAATTGAGCACACTTAATTAAAGCGGTAAAAGCAATTAAAACAGCGGCAACCTTGTCCGCCATGCCTAATTCACTACCCGAGCTTATAAGCTGTTGATAATGTGCAAACAGTGAACTTATTTGTAACGTGTCATGTGACCAGTACAAAATGATAAAGGCCGCCAGTAAGAGTAGTTCAGCTACACGCGCCAGAATAAATTTTTTGTGTGCGGCTAGCACGGCGCGAGGTCGGTCAGGATAAAACAATAATAAGCGATGAAAGCACAGGCTAATCGCTACCCAACCAAGCCAGAATAATAGTAGGTGGTTACTCAGAATAACGATAGACACTGAGGCTAAGCTTAATAATAGCCACCGCCAGTAGCGATCAACATTTTTTTCTGTTTGCAAATATCGAGCAGAAAACTTAATTAGTGTGATAGTCATGAAAATCACCATCAGCAACATCAAAAGCTTAACTGGGGTAAGTGCGAACCAAGGTCCGACAAAATAGGCTGGCTCGATGGTATAGGTAATTGATAATGTGATTGTTGTGAGGACAAGCAATATGGCGGTTATTTTTACAGCGCTATTTTTCTGAGAGTCACTGAAAAAATGTTTTTCTTGAAACCAGCCGCCGAACCCGAGAATGATTGGGAAGAGTAATAAAGAATAAGATAAAACACTATGCATGAATTGAGCTCCTTGAGTAAAAGAAGTATCTCAAATGCATAAGCATAATAAAAATAGATATAATTTAACTTTTAGATAAGTTTTAATTAACTATGGCAAAAATCAACTATCACCACCTTTATTACTTTTGGCGTGTTGCCCTTTCAGGCAGCATTACTAAAACAGCCGAACAGTGCCATATTTCACAATCGGCACTCTCTCAACAAATAAAACAGTTTGAGACAAATATCAGTATGCGCTTGTTTGATCGCGTTGGACGTCAACTTGTTCTCACGGAAATGGGTAGTAAAGTCCTGACGTACGCTGATGAGATTTTTACAACTGGGGAAGAATTAGAGTCATACATAAAAAAAGGTGATGTGGGGGCGGAAAGGCATATCTCTATAGGTGTGTTACCAACGCTATCTAGAAACTTTACCGAGAGTTTTATCAGTCCGCTCTTAGTTGAGCCAAATATCACCTTTACGCTTGCCACCCGTGGCATGACAAACTTACTGGAAGGATTGGTGAATCATGAATTTGATCTCGTGTTGACCAACCGCTCAGTGAATCAGCGAGATGAGGATGCGGTTTGGCAAAATCAGCTAGTGTCTCGTCAGTCGGTTTCTATTATTGGCCCTCCGAATAAAAAACCACCTCAACCTTTCCCTGATGGTTATGAAAACTTTAACTGGGTATTACCAACACAAATAACAGAAATTCGCTCTGCTTTTGAGGCCTACTGTGCCACAAAAAATTTCAAACCAAAGGTACTGGCCGAAGCTGATGATATGGCGATGCTTCGCCTTCTTGTGAGGGATACTGGCGCCATTACGGCCTTACCCTCTTTGGTGGTGAAAGATGAAATTGCCGCAGGGAAATTATCCGAGTATCAGGTTTTACCAAATATATACGAACACTTTTATGCCATCACTGCTAGACGAAAATTTGTCCCCGACATTGTGAATTTTATCTTATCGGCTAACCAAATATAAATCAGGCATCTATTTAGTGATAGGGGAAATATTTTCATAT
>DRHY01000126.1 GCA_011052985.1 Methylophaga thalassica | reverse complement strand
ACGCTGCCAGATTGATAACCAGTTTTAAACCAAGAAACACGCTGTGCCGAACTGCCATGTGTAAAGCTATCTGGTCTTACAACGCCTTGAGATTGTTTTTGCAAGGTGTCATCACCAATCGCACTAGCAGCAGCAAGTCCTTCCTCAATATCCCCAGATTCTAATAACTGTCTGTCTTTATCAGCATAAAATGCCCATATTCCAGCAAAGCAATCTGCTTGCAGCTCTTGTTTGACAGAGAGTTTATTCGCTTCGACTTGGCTTAGTGATTGACTAGATGCATGCACTTTTTGCGAGATTCCCAGAAGAGTTTGAACATGATGGCCGACTTCATGGGCAATAACATAGGCTTGTGCAAAATCACCTGGTGCATTCAATTGTCTTTCCAGTTGTTTGTAAAAACTAAGATCGATATACACCTGTTGATCCGCTGGGCAATAGAAAGGACCCATGGCCGCTTGAGCTCTACCACAGGCTGAATTGACTTGGTCTCGAAATAAAACGAGAGTGGGGTTTTGGTAATCTTTACCTTGTTTTGCAAATAAAGAAGTCCAAGTTTGTTCAGTATCGGCCAAAACAACAGAGACAAATTCAACTAATTGTTTTTCTTCACTGCTTTCTTGTAAAGGAACAGACTGAGTTGACACTGAGTTAGTGGATGAAAGACCTAATACAGCCAGTAATTGTGGCAAATTACCGGTAAAAAACGCCAAGCCAAGTATCACTATGATTGCGAAAAGAGTGCCTTTAAAGCCAAGTAGTTTGAATACAGCTGGAAGTAAGCGTAAAACACTAGAACCACCATTTTGTCCCATACCAGATAAACGCTGATTTCGCCTATCTTCAATGTGCTGACTTTTGCTTTTTCCACGCCATTTCATGAATATAAATTCCTCGGTTAATCACTACTGCTAATTGATACTTGAAAGACGCGGGTACTTTCTATAGCACTGTCGCTAATCTACCTTTTTCTGGTGGGTTAGGAAATAAGCTACACAATCCGTTTCGTTAAGTGGGGGACTATGATAGTAACCTTGAAATACGTCACAGCCCATATTACTCAATGCCTGTCGTTGCTCTAATGTTTCAACGTATTCTGCCACGACTTGAACGCCTTGAGACTTGCCCAATGAGGCAATAGTACGCACGATATCAGCATTCATCTGATTGGTAAGGACTTCACGAGTAATTGAACCGTCTATTTTGATTGCGGCCACTTGGAATCGCCTCATATGGAGCAGAGATGAATAGCCCATGCCAAAATCATCCATGGCTAATTTCACCCCCGTTGCGGATAGCTTATCAAGGATAAAGTCAGTTAACTCATCATCTGGAATTTCAGACGATTCTGTAATTTCTAGTTCCAATTCGCTTGCAAGTAATCCGTTGTTGCCGATACAGTTATTAATGAAATTCGGAAGATCTTTGTCCGTTAATTGAATGGGCGATACATTCACCGCCATCGAAAGGTTTTTGTAGCCTAATTTATTCCAACGTGACTTACAGGCACAGGATTGTTCGATCACCCAACGTCCTAAACTATGGATAACACCACTATCTTCAGCAAGCGTAATAATCATCAAAGGTGATACAAAACCATAGCGTGGATGCTGCCATCGGATAAGGGCTTCCACACCAATAATTGCGCCACCTGCGTCATGTTTTGGCTGATAACTCAAGGTAAGTTCATCTTGCTTAACTGCTTGTTTCAGATCAAGTACTAATTCGCGAGCAATCATGCCTACTTTATCTTCACGTGTGACAATTTGCTGACGTTTATGACCTGACGAAATGATCGTTTGGGTGGCATCATGAAATGCACTTTGCTCTCTTATGAGTCTCAATGCTTCTGCACGACGCACAAAAGGAAGATAGCAGAGCGTACTAATCCCAATGCAGATAAGTTGTAAAAAAGCGCCATGCCATGAATTGGTGATTAACCAGCCCGAAATCAGAGGGGGAGTTGTCCATCATACACTGGCCGTTAAGTCTAAAGAGATAAAACCGATATCTAATGCACCAAGCGCCAATAGAATCATTAGTAGTGGTACGGCGATAAATGGCAGTAAATAGATGGGGTTAAAAACAATAGGGAGGCCAAAAAGAAGAATATCGTTGATATTAAAAAAAGAAGGTAACAGTGAGATTTTCGCTATCTTTCTCTGTAAGCCTTTCTTGCTAACGATGAAGATGGCTATCAAGAGTCCCATTGTCGTCCCCGTTCCACCTATTAGAACAAAGTGATTGAATACTGTTCTATTTGCCCAATCAGATGAAAGATGACCAAATCCTTGTGGGTCAAATAAGGTTCCATTAGCGATTAGGTCTAATACCAAACCTCCATGAACCCCTATAAACCAAAATACTTGGTTTATTAAAACGGCCGAAATACTCAGTAACCAACTGCCATACCCCGATCCCTGGGCCCAATGAATTAAGCTATCTAGAGGATGAGCAACATCTGGAAGTAAAAGCCATAAAAAGCTCACTAGAGTGATGATAGTGAGAATTAATGTCATCGCGGGCAATATGCGCATAACGAAATACAGTTTAGTGTCTGAATCAGCAGGAACATGTAAAAGGTCGAGCTTAGGATTGTCCAATGCAAGCGAGAGGAACTCAGCAGATGCAACACCGATAATTAAAGCTAAAAACATCGCTTTGACACTAAACTCAAGGATGTCTATGCCTAAAACTGTAGAAGCAACGACTAAATTGACGACAACATAAATCATCAGTAGAAAGGAAGGGAAGAGTGGTCTATCTCTATTCTTGGAGGGGAGTTCATAGGTAAGTTGACTGACAATGCAAGCTGATAGCAATAGGGGGAATACATCGTGACTTATGGTTGAAATGTGCTCAAACGTTGACAACCATAATTGCCCATAATTACTTTCTGAATAGTCTCCCAAAAACAGGTAGGGAAGATGAGTGGCTAATTGGGCTATGACGTATACAAAGGTAAGCGGAAGTAATGAAACAAAACTATCCCGTATTGCCAGCATCCATAAATGCAATCTTCTTCTCAAACGTCTCTCCCGTTTTTTTGTACTACAGCAAATCACATCTGTTTTTTTATAATTAGGTATGACCACTACTATGATTGCGATCAATGTGACTGAACAGCACTATATCAAAAAATCATATAGACCAATCAATTGTGTGCATTTGGCTGACTTATTGATCTCGTAGTATTTCTTATGACCATCAAACAAGACCGTAAGGTATGACTTTGTTAATTTAATGTGCTGTGTACTGCTTAGGGATTAAAACCATTTCTTCCAGTGAAATAAAGCTGCCAAGAGTGCCACAACGATAGAGAGAATTAAGACAAAATCCCAGAAGGCGTGTTGGTCATTTGCTCCAGGAATTCCACCAAGATTAATACCAAATAAGCCTGTCAAAAATCCCAATGGTAAAAACAGTGCCGCGACCACAGATAACACATACATTCGGGAGTTGAGTTGTTCAGACATTCGACTCTGCAGCTCTTCATGGACTAAAGCCGCTCTTTCTCTGACCGCATCTAGACTTTCAATATACCGAATAAGATTGTCATGTATTTCATGTATCTGAACTCGCTGATACGAATTGATCCACGACACATTCTCAATCAACAATCGAGACAGGGCGTCACGCTCTGGGGCTAGATAGCGTCTGAGAGAGATGGTTTGGCGGCGAAGTTGACCAATCTGATGGCGGAGCGATTCAGTATTGTCTGTTAATAATGCGTCTTCGTAATCCGCTATATTTTCTTCATAGTCTGCAATCGTGTCAGCCATTCCATCAACAATGAGATCGAGGAGTTTGACAAGAAAATCACCGCTATTAGTTGGCCCCGTTGTTTTCTT
>DRHY01000125.1 GCA_011052985.1 Methylophaga thalassica | reverse complement strand
ATTCAACGAGCCATAGGTTTCGTATACCAAATCATAGCTAGGCAGGGTTTTGCCACAATCTAGAGTGATTGGTGTATCGATATGCAGTTTTGATGGGCTTACCAAGCCAACTGAATCGGCTGGTATTGAGTCTGGCATGTAAAACGGTTTCCTAAAAAGCGTTAAGTCTAATCACCGGGTGTAAACAGCGCAATATTGATTAAATTGGACCTCCAACAAGCACGGGCAGTATCAACATAGATAGGACCTGCAAGCCAAGTAATACAAATAGTGCCGATAGGTCTAAGCCTGCAATTGGAGGGATGATGCGACGCACTGGACGGAGAAGAGGGGCATTCATTCGACTCACAAGTGGCGCAACGGGGTTATAACTTCCGGCAGGGGTAACCCAACTCAATATGACTTCGATAAGAATACTGACAGTGAAGATATTCACAAATAATTTAAATAACTCTGCGAGAAGAAGCGTAAGCCAATAAACGCCAGTAGGTAACATGCCGACAATTAGCCCTACAGCTAATATCTTCACTATGGCCACTATTAATAGTAATACCAAAGTAGCTGTATCCCAGCGACCTGCAGCGGGTATGACGCGGCGTAATTGCTTTACTGGTGCCTGTGTCAGTTTAATAATAAATTGCACGACAGGGTTATGGTACTCCCAATGCGCCCATTGCATAATCAGCCTCAGGGCGACCACCACCATGTACAAATAAAGTAATGTGTCGACAAGGAAAACCAGAGGATTGGCAAAGTAAGCATTAGTCATAATCTTGTCCCAATTGAGTGGCTAATTCATCTGCACGGTCTGCGGCCGCTTTGAGAGCTTTGCTGAAAAGCCCCCTTAAATCACCTTCTTCAAAGGTGTCTAAGGCACGCTCGGTGGTCCCACCTGGAGAGGTGACCCGCTGGCGCAATACACACGCCGATTCGTTACTTTCCAAAGCCATTTTTGTTGCTCCGAAGCCCGTTTCTATGGCTAGTAGACGCGCAGTCTCCTCTGGCAATCCCAATTCCATTCCGGCTGTTTGCATGGCTTCCAGAACCAGAAAGAAGTATGCAGGTCCACTGCCAGACAGGGCAGTAACAGCATCCATTTGCTGTTCATCGTTGATCCATAAAGCAAGCCCGACAGCTCGTAGGATAGATTCCGCTCGTTCATGTTGCTGAGAGCTGACATGACTATTAGCACATAAAGCTGTCGCCCCAGCCTGAACAAGTGATGGTGTATTCGGCATCGCTCTCACAATGGCTGCCTTATCTGTATTTAACCATCGCTCAATGTCTACTAAGCGAATACCTGCCGCAATAGAAACCAGAAGTTTTGATTGCTGCCAATGGGGCGAAATCTGACGAATGACTGTCTGTAATTGTTGCGGTTTTACGGCCAAAATAACCACGTCAGCATCAGCGATAGCCGCTGTGTTATCAGTGAAGGTAGTTACTGAGAAGCGGGATGTCATATTTTCAAGTGTTTCAGTGCTAGCATCGGCGACATGAATTTTATCAGCGCTATAGCCATTATTCAGCAAGCCACCAATGAGACTTCTTGCCATGTTGCCGCCACCAATAAAAGCGATTGTGCATTGTTCCATCTGTTTACCTATTGAATTATTTACTGTGATTTTACATTGCGTGAGCCAAATAAGGCTGTTCCGATTCTGACCATTGTACTACCTGCATTAATAGCTGCAGACATGTCATTTGTCATGCCCATAGATAAGGTATCAATTTGTGGATATATGGCTTGCAGTTTTTTGAAGAGGTCCTGTGCCAGCCGAAAAGTAGTCGTTTGCTGCTCCGTGTTTTCAGTGGGCGCGGGGATAATCATAATGCCTCGCAGGTGTAGATTTTCCATTTGTTCAATTTTTTCAGCGAGTGGCATTAAATCAGCAATTGGAATACCAGACTTACTGGCTTCATCATCAATATTAAGCTGAATACATACATTCAATTTTTCTAATGACGTTGGACGTTGTTCATTTAGTCTTCGGGCTATTTTCTCTCTATCTATTGTATGAACCCAGTCAAAATGGTTAGCGATATCGCGGGTCTTATTGGATTGAATGGGGCCGATAAAATGCCACTCTAGATTAAGGTCTGCTAATGCAGTTATTTTTTCTAGCGCTTCTTGCAGATAATTCTCTCCAAAACGTTGTTGTCCCAACTCTGCCACTTCTCGAAGACGTTCTGCTGGCCATGTTTTACTGACTGCAAGCAACTGAACACTATGAGTTGCTCTTTTTGCTTGTTGTTCTGCTTGTCTGATTTCGTGATCAATGTGCTGGAAACGTTTTTTTATCTCTGTCATATTGTTAGCCTGTGATGGGTGCTTTAATGGTAAGTCCCCTCGCATTTTTGAGCAGAAAACTTTAGCAACCGCTTAGGAATCGTAGATGGATATTACTGAATTACTCACCTTTAGCGCAAAAAACAATGCTTCAGATTTACACATCTCATCAGGTGAGCCGCCGATGATTCGTGTCGATGGTGACATTAAGCGTATCAACTTACCAGCCATGGACCATAAAGAAGTTCATGCCATGGTTTATGACATTATGAATGATAAGCAGCGAAAGGATTTCGAAGAATTTCTTGAGTCTGACTTTTCATTTGAAGTGCCAGGTTTAGCTCGATTTCGTGTGAATGCTTTTAATCAGAATAGAGGTGCTGCGGCGGTTTTTAGAACGATTCCTTCAAAAGTTCTCACTCTAGAAGAACTTGGCGCCCCAGATATTTTTAAACAAATTTCAGACAATCATCGTGGCATTGTTTTAGTAACAGGTCCTACAGGTTCTGGTAAGTCGACAACCCTGGCGGGGATGATTAACTATCGCAATGAAAAAGATAATGAACACATTCTGACGATAGAGGATCCTATCGAATTCGTTCACCAGAGCAAAAAATGTCTTATTAATCAACGTGAAGTGCATCGTGATACTCACGGTTTCAGTGAAGCATTACGTAGTGCTTTGCGTGAAGATCCAGATATCATTCTAGTCGGTGAGCTGCGTGATTTAGAAACTATTCGGCTTGCACTCACTGCAGCCGAGACAGGTCATTTGGTGTTTGGTACCTTGCATACCTCATCCGCTGCTAAAACCATTGATAGAATCATTGACGTTTTTCCCGCGGCTGAAAAAGATATGGTGCGATCTATGTTGTCAGAATCCCTGCGAGCAGTTATCTCGCAAACCTTAATGAAGAAAGTGGGCGGCGGGCGAATCGCAGCTCATGAGATTATGATCGGTACGCCAGCGATTAGAAACCTTATCCGTGAAGATAAAGTGCCGCAGATGTACTCTGCTATTCAAACAGGCGGAGCGGTTGGAATGCAGACTCTAGATCAGTGTTTACAGGATTTGGTTAAACGACAAAAAGTAACCAAGCAAGAAGCACTGCCACGTGCTGTTAACAAAGATATGTTTCGTTAAGGGGTAGCGCATGGAAATAGTAACCATTCTGAAAGCCGCCGTGAAACATGATGCATCTGATGTTTTTATTACTGCGGGCAGGCCTGTCACGTTAAAAGTAAACGGACGCATGGCAACCTTGTCACAGGACAATTTGGCTGATGATGAAGCCCGTGACTTGGTTCTCAGTACAATGTCTGATGCGCAGAAAAAAGAATTTGAACGAGAAAAAGAATGCAACTATGCCTTAGAAACAAAAGGCGCTGGTCGCTTTCGTATTAGTGCCCTCTATCAACGAAATAGAGTGGCCATGGTAATGCGACGTATAAAAGATGATATTCCCACCATTGAGGAAATCAATGTCCCACAGATCATCAAAGAATTATCGATGACAAAACGTGGTTTGGTGATTTTCGTTGGTGCAACGGGCAGTGGTAAATCTACGACGTTAGCGGCAATGATTGGTTATCGAAACCAAAATAGTACGGGTCATATTCTAACCATCGAAGACCCTATCGAATTTAATCATAACCACGCAGGCTGTGTAGTCACGCAGCGTGAAGTTGGCATTGACACAGATTCTTACGAAATTGCATTGAGAAACTCCCTACGCCAAGCACCCGATGTCATCATGATTGGTGAAATCAGAACACGTGAAACTATGGACTATGGTGTTACCTTCGCTGAAACTGGCCACTTATGTTTGTCTACCTTACATGCCAACAATGCTAACCAAGCGATGGACCGTATTATCAACTTCTTCCCAGAAGAGAGACATCAACAGTTATTTCTCGATTTATCACTTAATCTCAAAGCAGTGATTGCACAGCGCTTGATACCCAAAAAAGATGGTTCAGGGCGTGTTGTTGCCGTTGAAGTGTTATTAAACACGCCACTAATTGCTGACCTTATTGAAAAAGGTAAAGTCTATGAAGTGAAGGAAGTGATGAAGCGTTCTAAAGAGCTCGGCATGCAAACCTTTGATCAGGCTGTTTATGATTTATACAAGGCTGGAGATATTAGCTATGAGGAAGCGATTCGTAATGCTGACTCTGCCAATGAAGTTCGTTTGATGATCAAACTAGGTGTTGAGTCTGGCGATATTGCTCGTGACAATGCGATTTCAGAGCTGTCGTTGAGAGCCGAACCAGAAGACACAATAGGGAAGATGTAAAATGTTGTATTTATACAACATCTTTTGTGCTACACATATCACAAGATTCATTAGACGTAGCGATAAATAACGTTTAAGATGTGTCTAAAGTACCACAGCCTGGTATTTCAGCTAATTTATAATCAGGTTAGCACTCTTTTTATTTTCTACGGAAAAGGAAAACAATATGAACTTAGCAGGAAAATTCCTATCGACAGCTTTTGCTGTTGCGTTGCTGGCTGGCTGCGCAGGTAACCCACAAACAACAAACAAAAACATCATGTGTGCCGTTGGTGGCGCTCTAGCTGGTGGTGCAGCAGGTGCTGCAGTAGGCGACTCTGATGCAGCAGCGGGTAGTGCTGTTGTCGGTTCTATGTTGGCACTTCTTCTATGCCCACATGACGAAGAAGAAGAAACTGTGATGGTTGAAGAAGTTGTTTGTGCAACTGAGCCACCTCCTGGTGCTTTAGTTGACCAAAACGGCTGTGCATATGACACAGACAAAGATGGTGTTTATGACGGAATTGACATGTGTCAAATGACACCAGAAGGTGTGACTGTTGACCGTGTTGGTTGTGCATTGGACTCTGACGGTGATGCCGTTCCTGATTACAAAGACTTATGTCCTGATACACCAAAAGGTGTGATTGTTGATCAAGATGGTTGCCCACTTCCAGGTGAAAAAGTATTGTCACTTGAAGGTGTAAACTTCGGTTTTGATAAAGCAACACTGACTGATGATGCAAAACAAATTCTTGAAGAAGCAGTAACTGTTCTTAAAGATACAGACAGCATTGTTGAAGTTCGTGTTGAAGGTCACACTGACAGTATCGGTACTGAAGCATACAACCAACAACTTTCACAAGAACGTGCACAATCAGTTGTTGATTACCTAGAGTCTCGTGGAATCAATGGTTCAAACCTAATCCCAGTAGGTATGGGTGAGTCAGAGCCAGTTGCTACCAATGAAACTAAAGAAGGTAGAGCAAAAAATCGTCGTGTTGATTTTGTTGTAAATAACTAAATCTCAACAATACGACAGAAAAGGCCCCATTTTTGGGGCCTTTTTTTTGTCTAGAAAATAGAAATGGTTGGAGTACAAGAGAAAGGGAAATTTTCCTATAGTCGAACAATAACGACTCTTTTATGATTTACCCAACTTTATCAGTTCATGAAGTTTCCCTTTAGCCCATCCACCACTGGATGGGCTTTTTTTTATTACTCCACATAGCTTATGTCTTCTGTTTCAAGAGAGTGACCCAGAGATTAGTTCAGTCTTATTGAGACCATCTAATGAAATGACAATTAAGTTTGTTTGAAAATAATTGAACTATGGTCAGTGATACTTACTTGTGCTTAGATAAAAAAAAGCCCGACAAAAGCCGGGCTTAAAGTGTTAACTAAAGTGATTATCTACAGACTGAATACACTGAGTACACCACCTAGTGAGGTCCAACTTGATAATGAACGGTAAGCACCTACAGCGCCTAGGCCATCACTATCGCCTTCAAGATTATTGGTCATGCCAATACCAGCCCAGCCACCAATGCCTGACAACACTGAAATAAACTGTTTGCCGTTATGCTCATAAGTATTGACGTTACCCACGATGCCCGAAGGTGTTTTGAAGCGCCATAATTCACGACCTGATTGTGCTTCAACCGCTTTGATATAGCCTTCTAATGTGCCATAAAACACAACATCTCCTGCTGTAGCCAATGCACCCGACCACACTGAAAAACGCTCTTTATTTGACCAAACAATTTTTCCTTCACGAGCATCCCAAGCAATAAAGTTACCCATATTGTTTTCTTCTGCTGGGTACATATTGACCGATGCACCAACATAAGGTTGTCCAGCTATGTATTCCACTTCAAATGGTTCAAGATCCATACAAATGTGGTTGGTTGGAACATAAAATAAGCCTGTTTTTGGCGAATAAGCTGCTGGCTGTTGATCTTTAGCCCCATGGGCTGCAGGACAAATACCTGGAGTATTATTATCTTCGCCAATGGCCTCGGGTGAAAATTTAACAACACGATCAGGCAGGCCGGTTTTCAAGCTCACGCTATTGGCCCAGTTCACAGATGGATCAAACTTTTCTGCAACCAATAGCTCGCCAGATGCTCTATCCATCGTGTAAGCAAAACCATTACGATCAAAATGCACCGCTGTTTTACGCTGTTTGCCTTTGATCTTTTGCGTAGCCAAAATCACTTCATTGACACCATCATAATCCCATTCATCATGTGGCGTCATTTGATAGACCCATTTCGCCATACCTGTATCAAGGTCACGAGCAAATAGAGACATTGTCCATTTATTATCTCCTGGGCGCTGTAGTGGATTCCACGTTGATGGATTGCCGGTACCGTAATAGTAAAGGTTTAAGTCAGGATCATATGAATACCAACCCCATGTGGTACCACCACCAATCTTCCACTGATCGCCTTGCCAGGTTTTTAATGAAGAATCTTCACCAATAGGTTTGAGCATAGACGTGGTTTTTTTAGGATCTACTAGCATTTCGTCATCGGGGCCGACGCTATAGGCTTTATAGAGTGATTTGCCATCCATGTCGTATGCTTGTACATAACCACGTACGCCGAACTCACCACCTGAAATACCGACAATGATTTTATCGTTGAATACATGTGCAACGCCTGTATTGGTCGCACCTACTTTAGGATCGTCTCGTTTATCAGACCAGACTTTTCTGCCCGTTTCTGCATCTAGAGCAACAAGTGTGGTATCGCCTTGATTCAAAAATATCTTTCCATCTCCGTAGGCTAAGCCACGATTAACAACATCACAGCACATGACCGAGACAGTGTCATCGTAATTCTGTTTAGGCTCGTATTTCCATTTAATGGCACCATCATTGTTAAGATCTAATGCAAAGACATTATTAGGAAAAGGGGCATGGATATATAAGGTATCACCAATAACCAGTGAATTACCTTCATGGCCTTTTAGAATTCCTGTAGAGAATGACCAAGCCATATTGAGATCTTTAACATTATTTTTGTTGATTTCAGTTAATTCACTATAGCGATGATTTGCATAATTGCCCGCTGACATGACCCAGTCTTTTGAATTTTTCTGCATCTTGACGAGTTCATCTGCATAACTTGCACTTGGAATAATACAGGCCATCAAGGCTAGTGATATTGTTGTTTTTTTCATTCTATTTCCCTTCAATTGAGACACACTCATGACACTGAGGCAATTAGGTCATGAGTGTGTCAATTCGCTAATTCGCAAACAATGATATTTACGAATCACCAATTATCGAGAGACATGTTGTCTATGCGATATTCCCCGTAGGGAGAGGAGAGATTAACAGTGAAAAAAAGGAATTCATTGCACTTGCATCCAAAAGAAAAAGGCCTTTGGACTGACAGTCAAGTTGACGCTAGTTAAGATTTTTTTATTAGCTTAAAAATAACAGGGTGTTCAATGCTGGTGGGAGCGATACTTAACTATCTAATGCCCAGCCATGTATAACTTTACCGGGTGCATTATTTTTAGAGAACATACCTAGAGCCTGTTACTTGAAATCAATTTAGTCGTTAGGAGAGCCAAATGAAATGTTAGTGTTAGATCATTAGGATAAAAATAATTCGTTATGAATTACTTTGCCTCCCAAGCTTTATATATTCAATTAACTCTGAAGCAGGGATGGGTTTGCTGTAAAGATAGCCTTGCAACTCATCACAACCATTGTTGCGGAAAAAATCAGCTTGCGCTGATGTTTCAATTCCTTCTGCAATCACACAGAGATTGAGTCTTTTAGCCAACTCAATGATAGTTAGGGTTATTTCTGAAGAGTTCTTGTTGTGGAGATCTTCTGTAAAGCATTTATCTATTTTTATCCTATCCAGAGGGAAGGATTGCAGATGTTTCAGTGATGAATATCCTGTGCCAAAATCATCAATCGCAAGGCTCATTCCCTGTAATTTAATTTTTGTCATGGTTTGAACAGCATGATCAATACTGTTCATTAATGTGCTTTCAGTGACCTCAAGTTCTAACATCTCTGGCGGAATATCCGCTTCTAAGAGCATGGCTGCAATGTTATGAGCCAGATGTCTATCGGAAAATTGTAATGGTGATAAATTCACTGCGATCCGTATCTGTTCCAGACCCGCTTGCTTGATTAGTTTTAAATCATTGCAAGCTGTTTTTAGGACCCAATCACCAATTGAATTGATTAATCCAGACTGCTCTGCAACCGGTATGAATGTATCTGGTCCTATCCAGCCTAAATCAGGGCTATGCCACCGCAAAAGCGCTTCAGCACCTATTAGCTTACCAGAGGAGGCGGCGACTTGCGGTTGGTAGTACACTTCAAATTCATTTCTTTCTAATGCACCAGCCATGGCCTGTTCAAGTTCTGCACGTGCCCCTATTTCTTGGCCAATATCATCGGTATAGATACAAATAGCCTGATTTTCATCTATGCGAGACTTAAACATCGCGGTATAGGCTTTGCGTAATAAATCATGACTATCCCGGCTATCTGTTGGCCAAATGCTAATGCCAATATTAGGTGCAAGAATGATTTCCTCGCCAAGATAATATAATGGCTGCTGTAGATGTGCTAATAGTTGGTTAGCCGATGTTTTTATCGTATTAATGTCCCGCTTATCGGTGAGGATTACCGCAAAGTCATCGTCATTTAAATGTGTAATAAAGGGTTGTGCTGTCAGTGCTGTTTTTAAGCGGTCAGATATGGTGAGAAGTATTGAATCGCCAATGGCACGATTAATGACACTCACAGCTGACTCATGTTTATTGATGTGAATAATGAATAAAGCCATGATTCCAGATACTTTATTATCTACAGTCAGCCTATAGAGTGTTTCCTGAAGCACTGCATAGTTAGGTAAACCAGTGATGACGTGCTCTCGTGATTGTTTGTCTAACTTAGCTTGCAATTGCTTTGTCAAACGTTCAGATGCTTTATTCCGCCAGACACTTAATAGAGGACCAGCAATACTAACCATCGCTAGTGCAGCAAAAGGATCAAACCAGAGCTGTTGACATAAGAAAAGATATAAAGAACAGCTGATGATCAGTGAAGCAGATACCAGTGTTACCACAATGACAAAACGTTGGGGCAGTATGTAAATGGCTGTCACACAAAGCATGATAAGAAGAGCCGTCAGGATTAATTGGGTTTGCGAAGATATATCGAAGCGTAATTTCTCTTGCAGTAGGGTATTTAATTCATGAGCGATGACCTCAACACCGGGCATCCGTTGATGGTTGGTATTCGCTGGGGTTGAAATCATGTCACCAATACCTGCTGAGGTTGCGCCAATTAAGATATATTTATCTTGTAAATCAGTTAAAGGTACGCGGTCTGACATAACGTCAGCGTAGGAAATCCGCTTAGGTTTTTCCTTTGGTGATGTGTAAGAAATCAATACCTTACCGTTTCTAGCCCAGCCTTTAGAGTGATGTCGAACAGTATTATTACTATAGGGGGGGGCGATTAGTGCTCGTTTATCTTGCGAGACCTCAAGCATCGCTAAGGCCACGCTAGGCCAGTGTGGATCAGCGATACCTGCATGAAGATAAAAATGACGATTTAAACCATCAATATCAAGTTCAACATCAACATGACCAAGTGCTGCAGCAGCTGTGGCTAAAATGGGTATGGGTAATCGTTCACTGATAAGAGAATTTGGCGTTTCTTTAACCGGTGCGACCACTAAAACCGTCCGTGCATTTTTGTCTATTGCTTCTGCGAGAGATTGATCCGCCGTTAAGCTGTTTTCTGATTCAGAGAATATCAGATCAATAGCAACTGCTTTAGGTGATAGAGAGCTAATTTTATTGAGCAGTTCTGCGTGGCGCTGTCGTGACCAGGGCCACCGGCCTAGTTCGTGAATACTGGCATCATCTATCGCAATAATCACCACTTGATCACTCATTCCTGGGGAATGTAGTGGCAGTATGAGATCGTAAATTAGTAAATCAAAGCGCTGAAGGGTTTTATAGTGAGATAGGCCAAGGCCAATAACCACCAGTATAATGACTAAAGTACAACCAACAATCCACGTTCGTTGGGCGTTTGAAAAAGTCATTCGTCGTTAGATAAGTAAAATAGTAAAGATGGTCCAAATTCCCAATGGCCAATAATTCACAGGCTCTTTAGGTAGCGGTTCAATCATTTGCGTTGAGCCCCACGGTCCTTGATAACCATCCTGCTCAATACTTTTTACACGTAAATATCGTGGTTCATCTTTGAATGGCTCGAATGCATATTTAGGCTCATTCACGGTTTCATCGGTGATGATGTCAGTAAATTCCTTGTCGCTGGCAATTTGTAATTGGAAACGTTGTTTACTTGACGCTGAATTCCAGCTAGCCACTAAAAGACCATCATCTTCCATAGCGACGGCGGCGTTGACCTTATCTGGTATCGCTTTAATTTCATAAGAGCGAACCGGGCCTACAGGACCGATTTCTCCATCCGCTGAAATACTAGATAAACGCCAAAAATAATGACCAATTTTAGGTACTGACATTGCCTGATAATTGGTATCAGCGAGTCCTTTTTTATCAAATACTTGCTGAATAAACTCTCTGTCTGAGGCGATCTCAAGCCGGTAGTTGTCTGCTTCAGATGCTGCAGTCCATTGCAGTGTTGGTGCCTCACCACGAAATATTTGACTATCCAATGGTTTCAATGCGAGCGGTGGCTGAGGATGTGCATTAAGAAGAATGGTTGCTGCTTGGTTTATCCCCTCTAAGCTCAGTGGGTCAAGGGCCCTAACACGCACTGCATACTCACCATCAGGAAGATCTGGGGTAGCAATGCGATTATATTGGCTGAGCTCTTGCCATAATAAGGTCTCAAAGTTGTCATCAGTCGCTACTTCTACTCGGTAGCCAGCTGCACCGTCAATTTTTGACCAAGATATCCGTTGATTGATTTGAGTAATCTCATTCGGAATAGCGTCGAATGTTGGTGCAGGAAGTAACTCACGTGGTGGCAAAGGCGGACTTCCGGCAGAGACTTGCGTTCCATAACCTTTATT
>DRHY01000124.1 GCA_011052985.1 Methylophaga thalassica | reverse complement strand
CTTCTGCTGCATCGATACGGTCCTGCTTAGCAGCCAATAACTCTTGTCTCGCTGTTAAGAAATCTAAATAGCTGTATAGGCCTCGCTGATAGGCATACTTTGTTTGTTGCAGACTTTTAGTCAGATTAGGAATTATTTTTTGGGCCAAAGTTTGACTTGATTTGATGGCTTGCTGTCTTGAGGTGTAAGCCTCGTAGAGCTGAGTATACAAACGTAATCGGTGCCCTTGCTGGCGCAATCTAACTTCGTCTCTAGCGGCTAAAGCTGAAGTAATAGCACCATTTGCCCTCTGCTCGCTCATCAATGGTAAGGAAAAACCGATGACTAAAGCAGAATCATCACTCACTTCATCGCGTTTAACCCCCACAGACCAAGTCAGATCGCTTTTTTGTCGTACCTTTGCCATCCGAAGCTCTGCCTCTTTAAGTCGATTTTCTGCTGTATAGAGGGTGCTCCGAGGGTTTTGTTCGAGTTGCTGAAATAAGTCATCAAACGGACGCTCCTCACCGAACGCATAGAGCGAACCAGATAGTGAGTCAAAATCAGCTTCTAGACTTCCCCACATATTGGCCAAGGCCATTTTATGTACAGCATACTGTTGTCTCAAGGAAGACAGCTGAAGATGAGCAACATCTACTGCGGCTAATGCCCGACCAAGATCAGGTTCTGGTGCAATCGTTGCCTTCACACGCTTTTGAACTTCTTCTGCGGTTGCTTTAGCAAGCTGTAGGTTTTCCTCGGCGACGATTAATCGTTCTTCATCACTTAAAATGGCTACAAAACGTTTCGTTAACTCAGCAATCACATCAAGTGATGTAATACGTTGCACTAGTTCAATTCGCTCAGACTCTGAATCAACTAACGCTAAACGTGCCTCGCGCTTTTGTCCTAACTCGATAACCGAAGAAATAGAGACTGTCGTCTCAAGTGAATCAATGCCACTAAACTCACCTGAACCGCCGACATTTTCTAGGTCTGAATCGCCACTAATTTACTAGACACCTTTCAGCCATTTAATATGGCAATAAGAGAGGTGAAAAATGAGCGGTAAACGTTATCCAGAAGAATTTAAGATCGAAGCGGTCCGTCAGGTAACTGATCGTGGTTACAGTGTTGCCGATGTGGCTGGTCGATTGGATGTCACAACACATAGTCTTTATGCCTGGGTCAAGAAGTATGGTCCTGATGCCAACAAGCATCGGACTAAGGCTGAAGAGCAAGCCGAAATTAACCGGCTCAAGAAAGAATTGAAACGCGTCACCGAGGAGCGTGACATTCTAAAAAAAGCGGCGGCGTACTTCGCAAGTCACCCCGAGTGAGGTACGCGTTTATTAAAGCACAGAGCGGCTTGATACCGGTCAGACGACTCTGCTCCTTGCTTAATGTGCATCCTAGTGGGTATTACAACTGGTTAAAGTCGCCACTTTCCAGACGTAAAAAACAAGATCAGCGATTAACCGGTCTGATTAAACAGTTCTGGCTTGAGTCTGGTGCGGTGTATGGTTATCGCAAGATTTACAGTGATATTCGTGAGTATGGTGAACGCTGCGGTATCAACCGGGTACATCGTTTGATGCGTCTTTCAGGGATCAAAGCGCAAGTCGGTTATCGCCGGCCCAGACAGCCTAGTGGTGAAGCCCATGTTGTTACACCGAATAAACTACAACGTCAGTTTAATGTGACACAGCCCAACACCGCGTGGGTCACAGATATTACCCATATCCGAACCCACGAAGGCTGGTTGTATCTGGCCGTTGTCGTGGATTTATATTCCAGAAAGGTCGTTGGCTGGTCAATGCAATCCCGGATCACCAAAGAACTGGTATTGGATGCATTATTAATGGCCGTTTGGCGGCGTAATCCGTCTACAACCGTCATGGTGCATTCTGATCAGGGCAGCCAGTACACTAGTCACGATTGGAGCGCATTTCTTAAAACGCATGGACTGGAAGGTAGCATGAGCCGACGAGGTAACTGCCATGATAATGCCGTTGCTGAAAGCTTTTTCCAGTTACTCAAGCGGGAGCGTGTCCGGCGGAAAATCTACACAAGCCGAGATGAAGCCAGACAGGATGTATTCGATTACATTGAAATGTTTTACAACACCAAACGGCGGCATGGTTTCAATAATCAGTTGTCACCGGTAGAGTTTGAGAACCGATTTTCGAAGCGGCTGATTAGTGTCTAAAGAATTAGTGGCGATTCAATCAACGCCTAATGAAAGTGCCGGATTTAATGCAGCCTGCTGACGCTGACCAGCTTGAAATTGATGTTGATATGAAAATGCATTCAGTGAAGGGTTATTTGTTGTGGTTTTTATAATGGCCTCAGATAAACTCAGTGTATTACCGAGGGATAAATCGTCTGCATATGAGGCTGATGCATAAGACAAAGTACTTAAAAACAGTAACTTAGCTGTATTACAAAAATACTTTATCACTAAAGTAAGGCATTTAGTAAACATACGGGTAGTCCTAAATCTAAATTATTCTTTCAAGTGCAGAACACTTGAGTGCAAATTGAATTTAAAACTTAGGCTTTTGGAGGGCGAAACATGGGAACAGAAATACCTAAAATAGGATATTTCCTGTAATGAAATTCAAAGTGGTCGCTAAATTGAGGTAGATTAATATCGTGGTCGTGACTTAATGCCACAAAATGAACACAGTGACTGTGACCACACTGATGATCAGCAACATTTGAATGGTCATGTGTTATTGATTGTTCAACAGCAGAACTGAGTAGACTATGTGATTCAACATCTTCGTATATCACATGATGCAAATCAGCTACCGCAATCGTCGACTGCAGCAGCATCATTGTTATCAACATATAGAGAAAATGTTTAATCGTCATCGAAAATTAAGATACAGCAAACTATCGCAAGATAAAAGTGAAGACTTAACTTAACTTATTGCGTAAACCCTGACGGCTCATTGAAGAATTTGTATTGATTTCTGCCACTCGATTTAGCGTTATACATAGCTTCATCGGCTTTTTTCATCAAGTCATCTATGCTCTCTGCATCGTCGGGATACATCGCTAGACCAATACTGGCAGATAAGCGACAATCAATACCATTAATGGTATAGGGCACATTTAACTTACTGACCAATCGGTCAAGAAAACGTTTTAATTCCTTCTTAGGAAAGTCACCCGATAGTAAAATAATAAACTCATCACCAGCATAACGCGCAATCAAATCCGCATTTCGACAGGTTTTAGACAAAATATCAGCCGCATGTTTTAACAGTTCATCGCCAAAATCATGGCCGTGAGTATCGTTATATTCTTTAAAATGATCCAAATCTAAAAACAAAATGGCAAGTGAATCTCGATTATTAGACTGTTGAACCATTTCAATTTCGTGAGTCAACGACTTCATCAATAAATCACGGTTAGCGAGCCCTGTTAAAGCGTCATAGTTGGCTTGCTTCCAGAGAATTTCTTGCGCCTGAGTTTGTTCAGAAATGTCTCGCGCGATGTTAGACGCCGCGATCACATTTCCTTCGTCGTCAAATACAGGAGATATCGTGACAGAAACATTAAGCAGTTTCCCTGACTTATGTTTCCTTATAGTCTGATAAGAATTAATCACTTCACCATGTGACAATCTAGAAATGATATCTTCTTCTTCACTAATTTGATCCTCAGGAAAAATTTTGAGCATCGATTGCCCGATCATCTCAGAGGCAGTGTAACCAAAAATAGTTTCAGCGGCCGGGTTCCAGCTTCGCACTATGCCATCAAGTGTTTTGCAGACGATGGCATCATTACTCGACTGTATGATTGACTCAAATAATTTTTCAGTTAATTTCGTTAAACTAAATTCATCTTTTGTTGAGGACACAATATCTACTCATTATTAATTCTCAATTATTCTATGCTGAAAATGATCATCTGTGATGATTTCTTCATTTCTCAGCACTCGCCTAGTTTGGTCTTAGATTAAGTTATAAGATGAGAGGAAATTCCCAGCGCGATAGTTTTTTTCACTCTGTCATCACCTCTCTGACTTACACTAGCTGGCATGTAAAACTGACTCTTAAGGATGCAAATGACCGTCATTGATTTGAATAAACACAAACAAACCTACTCTCGTCTTCCTTGCCGCGGCTGTACCACTCAGTGTAAGACATACACCACGTGTAATGGGACTCCTTGGCGCATCAATAATAATCTAGCCGATACTAACAACAAAACTAAATAGCCACGCTATAAAACAATAAACCGAACACGAGGTTCGGTTTATTGTTTTATACAAACGTGCTGTGTAAGTTGGACCTTACCACTGAGACTCGCCAGTTTCAGGATCATACATTTCATGATGAATCTTATGGCGATTAGCGATCAACTCATCAATGGTCGGGGAATCTGTCATGGCACGTTTAATGGCTAACTTCATCGCTTCATAGTTTGTACGATAAAGATCTTTGCGATCCACATCAGGATTCGCAGCTGCTTCAGGTGAAATCCAAATCATAGCCACAATACATAATTCTTCAGCATGCTCTTTAGGAATAACACCTTCGATAACACTATCTAACACTGCATCAGCTACCGCTGATTGAACTGGACCACCAAATAACTCAACATAATCTGATGATTTTATAGTCACTTTTGGCACAATCATTGTGGCAGGTTTCACTTGCTGGTTTGTCGCACGAATGGCAAACATTCTTGTGTGCCCTTCCGTTTGCCCCATCAGATTAGCAAAAGCATGACCGGCGGGTCCCTCTACACTGCCAATAAGAATTTCTGGCATCGCATCGGTACCTTGGTCATCACTTGCAAACACTGTTGCCTCAGCTGTTTTAAACCATACTGGTTCTAAATCTGACATGTTTGTGCTCCATTGAATAAGAAAGTGTGCGCCATTTTAGGCCTATGCCAATCACTGCCACAAGCCTTATTTTTCAAGCACCACACGATAACGAACATTACCGCTTCTTAATTTAGTAATTCCATCATTAATTTTGTCGAAAGGTAAGACCTCAATGATCGGCTGAATATTGTGTTGCTGTGCAAACTTAAGCATTCTAGAAATTGTATTGATACTGCCTGTATCAGACCCTGAAATCGTTTTTTGTCCTTCAATTAGATTAGGTACCATCACATCCAATGGATCCAATGTGGCCCCTACAAAAACCAAACGTCCTCGTGGTTTCAACTTACTCAAGTATAGATTCCAATCAAGCTTAACGTTAACGGTTGATAAAATGAGATCAAACTTGCCAGAAAGCGACGAGAGCTCGGCTTCATCGCGTGAATTAATCGCATAATGTGCCCCCATATCTAGGGCCTCTTGTTTTTTCGACTCACTAGTAAAAGCGGTGATTTCACATCCCCATGCATTCAGAAACTGTAATGCCATATGACCCAAACCACCAATACCGATTACAGCGACTTTATCCGTTGGTTTGATTCCGAACTGCACTAACGGATTAAAGACGGTAATACCGCCGCAAAGTAATGGCCCAGCCGTTTTTAGATCTATCCCCTCAGGCAACGCAATCACACTATTTGCATTAGCTCTGACTTTGTCTGCAAAACCACCATGATGGCCGACGATGGTCCCCGTTAAGTCAGCACATAAATTTTCATCGCCGGTATGACATTCATCGCACTGTTCACAAAAGTCTGAAAGCCAACCCAATCCTACTTTCTGACCTACTGTAAATCCGTTTACTGACGAACCGAGCTGTGCAATTTCACCCACCACCTCATGACCAGCTACAAGTGGATAACTCGATAGTTCCCAGTCATTATCAATCATACTAATATCACTGTGGCAGATACCGCAGTAAAGTACATTTATTTCGACTTCATCTGCAGCAAGTG
>DRHY01000123.1 GCA_011052985.1 Methylophaga thalassica | reverse complement strand
TATACCCCGCCAGGACGATAATAAGTCGCATGCATTCGTGAACCAGATACCGCTTCGTAGCAATCCATCAGGTCTTCTCTTTCACGAAAGCAATAGAGAAAAACGGTCATTGCCCCAATATCAAGACCATGCGCCCCAAGCCACATCAGATGATTAAGAATGCGCGTGATTTCATCAAACATGACACGAATATATTGCGCCCGCTCAGGCACCTGAATTCCCAACAACTTTTCAATGGCTAATACATAAGCATGCTCATTACACATCATGGACACATAATCGAGTCTATCCATATAACCAATGCTCTGATTATAGGGTTTTGATTCAGCCAATTTTTCTGTGCCTCGATGCAATAATCCAACATGAGGATCGGCACGAACGATGACTTCACCATCCATCTCAAGGATCAGACGTAATACCCCATGTGCAGCAGGATGCTGAGGACCAAAATTTAAGCTGTAATTTTTGATCTCAGCCATTTAATCTTGACCCTCAGAATAACGATTATCATCACGAATCACTCTAGGAACTAACGTTCTAGGTTCTATACTAACGGGCTCATAAACGACACGTTTCTTTACCTCGTCATAGCGCATTTCTACATTGCCTATCAAAGGAAAATCTTTTCGAAATGGATGACCGACAAAACCGTAATCGGTGAGCAAGCGTCTTAAATCGGGATGCTCTTTGAATAAAATGCCAAACAAATCGAAGGCCTCACGTTCATACCAGTCTGCAGCAGCCCATACAGGGGTAACACTATCAATTATTGGGCTATCGGCTGGTAGTCTTACTTTTAATCTCAGACGTCGATTGTGTTGCAAGGATTGCAAATGATAAACCACCGCAAAGCGATAACCTTCGGTCTCAGGCTCAGAATGGCCAATGCCATCAACTGCTCGACTGAATCCAAATGAGCTGGCTTGTTTGGTTTCCCAACTACTGCCGCCATATTCTGAATAATCAACTCCCGCCAAGTCCATTAGTTGCTCAAAACCAAAGCGTAATTTTAATTGCTGACAGACATCAACAATACTTTCAGCCGCCACATGAAGAGTGATCTCCCCACGAATGAGCTCACAATCGGTCAAGCTATCGGCGAAGTCTTTTTGTAGCAGAATTTTGAAATCATCGACAGTCATTTTTCAACCTAAACTTTCGTCTGACGTGCGATGGTATTCGTACGATGTATCTTCTTTTGCAATTGCAAAATGCCATACAGAAGTGCTTCTGCTGTTGGTGGGCATCCGGGAACGTATATATCAACCGGGACAATACGGTCACAGCCTCTGACCACAGAATACGAATAATGATAATAGCCGCCGCCGTTAGCACAAGACCCCATCGAAATAACCCAACGTGGTTCAGACATTTGGTCATAGACTTTTCGAAGCGCAGGAGCCATCTTATTAACGAGTGTACCGGCGACGATCATCACATCAGATTGACGGGGGCTTGGCCTAAAAACCACGCCAAAACGGTCAAGATCATAGCGCGCCGCACCGGCATGCATCATTTCTACAGCACAGCAGGCTAAACCAAATGTCATCGGCCAGAGAGAACCTGTTCTGGCCCAATTAATCAGCTTATCGGCTGATGTGGTAACAACGCCTTTTTCCAGAACACCTTCTATTCCCATTCAAGTGCTCCTTTTTTCCATTCATAGATAAATCCAACGACTAAAATCGCCAGAAATAGAAACATAGCCAATAATCCGAACACACCGATGTCATCCAGCACAATAGCCCAGGGGAAAAGAAAGGCAATTTCTAGATCGAAGATGATAAAAAGGATAGCGACAAGGTAATAGCGAACATCAAATTTGGAGTGTGTGTCTTCGAAGGGTTCAAAGCCACATTCATAAGCGGATAGTTTTTGCTCGTCGGGGCGGCGGGGTCCCAGAATGAACCCAGCTAGCAATGGCATAACGCCAAAGCCGATACCGATAATGATGAACAGTAATATCGGGAGATAATTCTCCAACATTCTGAGCTTCCTTCGACTTCTTAAGGAATTAGCATGAGGGACTCGCGTCACTGCTCACGCCCCTGATTGCTGATGGCTACAATGCAATCATCCATTACGATACTACACACTATAATGGATGATGAGAAGCCAAAAAATAAATTGGCCTAAAAGTTAGTTTTTGCGTTTTATATTCAGTCCCTTATTAGCTTGTTATAAGACAGCAAAGCATGAAAGATTCAATAAATCCTCTGCGATATTTTGCCAACTAACGCATAATGAAAAGCAAGCAATGACCGTCCGATAGGACAACAAAACAAAAGGTATGATTAGATTTTGAAACGTCAGACTGCATTTAGCAAACCAATAACCGCCGCTATTGTTTTGATGTTGATTGCCATCACTATAGCTGGCTTAACGGCATCCTATCTGATTACATTGATTCGCGATGATGTAGCAACAAGACTCAATACGGCACTCACTACATCAATAAATAATGTGAAGTTATCACTGACCAATCACGAACGAAATACTGTTTATTGGGCTGATAACGCCACCATCACTCAAATGGCTTATATATCCAGCAAATCAAACAAAACCCAGTTACTTGATGATTTATATCGTCTTTTAGATACTAACTTACAGTCTATCGTCACCAAAGAGGCTTATCGCGACTACAAACTTTTCAATGCTAGTGGTCAGTTGCTGATGACAGGTGAAGAGGGATTTAATCAATTTTCTCCAGACCTTAATCTACCCCAATCCGTGATAAATAAGCTGGAAACACAGCGCGTCAGTACAATGCTGCCATTTAAAAGCCCACAAGCGTGGCCTGATGATGATGGTGAAAGACGTTTCCAATTGCCTACCATGCTGATTGTGGCGACTATTAGTGATTGGTTCGGTAAAACAATTGGTTACTTTGCCTTTGAAATGGATCCAGCCATTATCTACACCCCTGCTTTTCATCAGAATCAAGTAGGCAAAACCGGACAAGCTTATGCAATAGATGATAACGGCGTTCTGCTAACGGAAAGCAAATTTATCGCCCCCATCTACAATAGCGGTATTCTCAAAACGACGATTCCTCATGCTGAGTTAAACCTTATCATCCACGATCCTGGTGAAAATCTCCGTCTTTCAGCATCTGATATCGATATTGAGCATCAGCCTTTAACTCTCATGGCTAAATCATTAACTCAACATCAGTCTGGTATCAATCTTAATGGTTATCGAGATTATCGAGGTGTAAATGTCATAGGCAGCTGGCATTGGGATGAGCAGCTAGGCATGGGCATTGTCACTGAAACAGAGGTGTCTGAAGTTTACGAACTGTATCGCTCACTTCTCGTCAGTGTCATTGTCAGCATCATCATTATCATTTTAGTGACGCTGGTCAGTATTTATTTTTACCGTCGCTCTACTCAGCAACAGATAGCCTCGTTACAACATCGCGATGCCATCATTAATCAAACCGATGATGGCTTTGTGACCATTAATAAAAAAGGCATTATTACTATGGTCAATCCGGCCTTATGTCGTTTATTTTTATACGATGAAGCGGAGTTAATTGACCAGTCTGTATCGATATTAGTCGATATTGACCAGAGGGCACTTCACGATGAATTTCTCCATCACTCCACGGAACATGAAGCTAAGATTATTCATCGAACCCGCTCACTAACCGCCGTGCGAAAAGATGGCAGTCATATCCCCATTGAGCTCAATGTCACCCCCATGACATTTGGCAAACATACCTTTTATATTGGTGTGATTCGCGATATATCCGAACGTTTTTTATACCAACAACAGTTGATCGAAGCTAAAAAACAAGCTGAACATGGCAATCATGCAAAAAGTGACTTCTTAGCAAAAATGAGTCATGAACTGAGAACGCCGTTGAATGCAGTGATAGGTTTTTCTCAAATCTTAAAGCTTGACACATTAACCGATACTCAACACGAATCCGTGAGGATGATAGAAGATGCTGGTAATCATCTACTCACCTTAATCAATGATGTACTTGATTTATCCCGTATAGAAAGTGGTCATTTATCCGTTTCTATCGAGAATGTCGAAATTCAACCCCTTATTGAGCATATATTGCCTCTTGTCACTACCCAACTGAAGCCGCTTAACCTAACCCTAGATGTTAGTTATCCTGATAGATGTGAAACCTTAATGGTGCAAGCTGACTTCCTCAGGCTTAAACAGGTATTGCTGAATTTATTATCCAATGCTATTAAATATAATCGTCCTTATGGTCATATTCATATTCTGATATCCAAAACCGATGAACGAGTAAAAATAGCCATTAAAGACACCGGAATGGGTATTGAGAAATCACTGCAGTCACGATTGTTCTCTCCCTTTGATAGGCTCGATAAAGAAACGTCTGGAATCCAAGGAACAGGCATAGGCCTGTCGATTAGTCATGAGCTAATCAAAATGATGAATGGCCGTTTTGGTTTGGATAGCCAACCAGAAGTGGGCTCAACATTCTGGTTAGAGTTAGATCGATCAGCTCAAGACACCGTTAGTCAGGCACAAAGTTATGATGAATTATCTGGTGATGATCAGCCTCAGCAACGCCGTAAAATCAGTGTGCTATGTATTGAAGATAATCCAACAAATCTTAGATTGATGAAGCAGTTTTTTGAACATCAAACACGATTTGAATTGCAGACAGCAGAAAATGCTGAGCTAGGATTAGAGATTGCCTATCAGTACGAACCAGATATTGTACTGATGGACATTAATCTGCCAGGAATGGATGGCTATGAAGCAATCAAAAAAATGAAACAATCGGCCGTGACTCGTAATATTAAACTTATCGCCATATCGGCTAATGCCATGCCGACAGATATTGAAAAAGGCATTGCAGCAGGATTTGATCGCTACCTTACCAAACCGGTCAATTTCCAATACTTGCTCGAAGCGATATATCAGTTACTAAATGAAGATATTAATAATGACATTCACTAATTATTTTTGGGGCGACCAATTTTTTACTGCTGTCAAAGCTAGTCTATTCAAGTCTTGGGCTCGAGACTCGGTCTTAGCTTCTGTATAACAACGAAGCTCTGGTGCGTTACCCGATGGTCTGAGGTGAATAATCTCATCCTGTGCAAACATCAGTCTCAAACCATCGGTAATGTCTGTGTTTAAGACGTCGTCCATAAATGGAAACAACGCAGCCACGATTGTTTTATCGAGGATATTATTTGGCAATAATGAGGCCAATAACTGCTGACTTTTTTCTGTGGCAAAGTTTTTAATACGGTCACTACTGGTATAGATTGCAGGCATGCTGTTATTCAATTGCGAAATAGTCATGCCCTGCTGCTTAGCTAGCATTATTACACTGATTATCACCATCATCGCATCACGAGTAGGTAATGCTGATAATGATTTATCATTCAAGGCCATCGTTGTTTGCTGCAGGAACCCGCCATTGGCTTCGTAACCGACGACCTTTTTAGTTGGGTAAGCTTGATTAGCAGACTGCATCGCTGCAATGACATAAGGTGATCCGATGCGAGTACGTTCTACTTGCTCGAAAAATCCAGCATCAACACTTGAGTTACTACTAACAGGTGTCACCACAATATCTGCTTGAAGGTATCTTGCAGTTAGTAAACCAACAATATCACCTCGTAACCAGTGTCCCTTTTCATCACTGAGTAAAGGTCGATCGCTGTCACCATCTG
>DRHY01000122.1 GCA_011052985.1 Methylophaga thalassica | reverse complement strand
GAGTCTGCAAATCCGTATAAAATATCGATTGGACAGGTGAAAATAAAAGAGGCCAGCTCACGCTTTACGGATGAAAGTTTGCCGATAGTCTTTGATACGCAAATGCGTTCTTTAGATGGTGAAATTAGTGGTTTCTCAACTCAATCTGATCAAGCGGTTGAGCTTAACCTTGAAGGGCAAGTACAAGAGTTTGGCATGGTTGAAATCAATGGCAGCTTGGCTCCGTTAGCGATCACTGAAAAAAGTAATATTGATTTGGCATTTAGCAATCTCAATTTACCTGAAATGAGTCCTTACACCATTAAATTTGCCGGTAGAAAAATTGCGGATGGCCGAGCGGACGTCAAACTCAGCTACAAAATCAGCAAAGGTGCATTGAACGCGTCAAATAGCTTAGTGATTCGAGATATTCGTCTAGGGGAACGCGTTGCCTCACCCAATGCGGTTGATTTACCACTCGATCTGGCTGTGGCCTTATTGAAGAACAGCGAGGGTGTCATTGACCTGAGTATTCCGGTGACGGGAGATGTGAATAATCCTCAGTTTGAAATGGGGCCAGCCATTCGTAAGGCGGTGTTTAATGCCATTCGAAATATTGTGACCTCACCATTCCGGTTCTTGGCTAATTTGGTCGGTGGTGGCGATGATTCCATCAAAAGTCTCGCTTTCAGCCCCGGCCGTGATCAGCTGACACCGCCACAAAAAGAGACCTTGCTAAAACTAACGGAAGCATTGGCAAAACGTCCACAACTGGTTTTATACATTCCGGCACCTTATGCCGAACTGGTCGATCGTGAAACGCTGCGAGTGAAAGCGGTTGAGCAGAAAATTGATGCTGCCTTGGAAAAAACCGACCCTGAAGAGCAGTTGTTACAACGTCGCCAAGTCATATTAGAGCGTTTATATACTGAGCAAGGACTGACACCTGATTTATCGACGATAAAACAATCGGTCATTGCAGAGTCGACTCCAGCAGAAGGTGAAACACCGACGCTTGATCTCTTGGCATACAATGCGAGGCTAAAAGCGAGACTGGTTGAATCACAAACGGTATCGGAAGCGACCTTAAAAGACTTAGCGCTTAGTCGCCAAAAGGCGGTGATGGCATACCTTGAAGAAGAAGGTAAGTTAACCGCCTCACAGTTACACGCTGATGAGGTAAAAGCCGTTAAACCCAAAGACGGTGGTGTAATGATGAATTTTGATGTACGCGCTAAATAAACGGGCAGGCTTAGGTTAGGGATAATAAAGCAGAAACCAGCCGTTTGTTGTCGTAGGTTTTATCGTTGTGTTTGTCGATTAACTTCACGTCAATGAGTTCAATATCGAGCTCTTGCAATAAGTCTATGGGGATGCCGCCTGGATATTGGCCATTTTTGGTATCCACCATTAGATAATTTAATAAATTTTTGGCCGGAACATCACTATTGATATCGTTTTGTACGTATTTGATGATGGTCATCAGCGAGTCTTTCAATGTCATACCCAGCTGTTCTGGATCGTTATTTAGATTAGGCACAAACACTTTTGGGCAGCCATTATTGGCGATGGCTTTGCCTACACCTGTCGGTAATAAGTTGGCCAGCAGACTGGTGTAAAAACTCCCCGGCGGATAACAAATTAAATCCGCATCCTCAAATAAACTACGGTTTCGTTTTCGTAATTTAGTCTCGGTGGGACGGCTGCCATTTAATGTTTCGGTCAGGTGAATGTGTTTGATGGGGGAGGAAATAGGGGCGACTTCCTTGCCGGTAATCAAATGCTGCCCATGCACAATTTCCCCATTTTCCAGCTCGACAGACAGATGATAATCATCATTAGTGATAGTTCTGACCGTACCGAGCACATTCACCAATTTTGAGAATAAAAATACAATCGGTTCCAGTTCTTTATGATTGTTCAGGTAACCACCAGCCAAGATCAAATTACCAATACTGGCACCACGCAGGTCAAAATCCTTCGACATGGCTTGATAGAAATAACCCAGATGGTTACAAATCAATTTACGCATGGGATTCGCAATATCGTTGATTAAATCATCTTTGCCATTGACCATATTATGTAGTCGGCGCTTTAGACGCTCCTGATCATCCGTTTGTGAAAACCGGTAACTAAACAGTTGGTAGATTTCAGGATGGCCCAACACCGTCTCATCGGCCAAGGCCATTAAGCGACTGCGTAAATCACCAATAGCGGGCATATCAAACGCATGGCGGAGTTTGGCTGAACTGCCGCCAGAATCGAAGGGACTAACAAAATGAATAGAGTTATGAGTGAACTTCTTCAGCTCACGCGACAGTCCTGTTAATGCCGTGCCACCACTGAAAAACAAAATTCTCGGCCCAAGCTCAGGTATCTTTCGATAGCGGCTAATTCTCAGTTGGTCGGGAATAGATGCAGTTCGGCAAACCCGGATTTTGGTCATCATGTTGTCCAAGCAAAAAATGGTTTAGTCATAGTGTAACAATAGATTCACACACGGTTGAGAGTTGTTTTGCTAGACTAACATTCAATTCAAGACATGCCCGTAATTCAATGAAAAAAATACCAACAGAGATACAAGAAAATTTGCAGTTTCTCTGTGTCGAGATTGACGCTCAGTTAGCCACACTGGCGAGTTATTACAAAACCCCTTCTGCGTCTTTGGCGCGAAAAATTCGTGATCGTGCCGGGTATGCCTATAACTTAAAAACACGTATTCATACGGCAACAGTCAATTGTATTGCTGCTGGTGTTGAGCAAGATACGGATAAATTCTCTCTGCGCTGTATTGAGTTTATCGCCACAGATCTAGAGCGTATTGCTGAAATCTGTCGTCACTGTATTACTCAATCAGAACAGATTGACGATGCTGATGCTCTGATGGCTAAATCCTTCATTGCTATAGTAAAAAAGGTCAGACAAGCCAGTAAACTCATCCTGCCTGCTGTGGTTGAGAGAAAGTCGACTATTGCCCTCGATATTGAGCAAATCAATCAAGGGCTTCGCAGTGCTCATCAGCGCTTAATGAAACGGTATATCTCAGCATTAAAAAAGCAGACTCATACAAAGCAGCTAACGCTGGCGATGTTTGTTGCCTACGAAATGAAACAATTTGACGAAGCCTTATTACGTATTAGTGAAACCATCATTTCGGCCAACTTGGGGCAGCCGATAAACTTTGAACGTTATTTTTCATTCCAATCATTAATAGGTGGTGTGGAAAAGGACAATAGTGATATCACCATCACCCCTATAGCAGAAACGCGTTCAGGTACCGCCATCTCAGGGTTATCTAATGGTTCCGATGACACTGGTTTTATGGCGGTATATAAAGACGGCCAGAAACAAAAGCTAAAGGAAGAAAAACAAGGGCTCAATAGCTGGGATAGTATCTATCCAGGTTTAGCACCCAAAATTTTGTCTTATGAAAAACGTGGCGAATCAGCGGCGTTATTAATTGAACATCTCCCAGGCTATACCCTAGAAAAAGTAATTGTTAACGAGTCAGAAAAACTGCAAAAGCAGGCACTTAAAGCACTAAAAAAGACATTAATTTCTTTATGGACAGAGACATTAAATAAAAAAATCAGCTCCGCCTTATTTATGCAGCAATTAGAGAATCGCTTAGCTGAGGTGTATAAAATTCATCCGGAATTTGATGCAGCCAATAGTCAGATTGGTAACTATTCTTGCCCATCAATGACCTCACTAATCAAACAGGCTCATCAGCTTGAACAGCAGTATCCACCGCCTTTCTCGGTGTATATTCATGGTGACTTTAATGTGGATAATATTATTTTTGATCCCATTGAAAACCGGATTAATTTCATTGACTTACACCGCTCCAGATACACCGATTATGTGCAGGATGTCACCATTTTCATGGTATCGAATTATCGCTTACAGATTTTGGATTCGGAGCGAAGAAAACAAATTATGAAAGTGGCCGTTGAGATGTATCGGCTGGCCCGCCGCTTTGCCAAAAAGCACCACGACCACACCTTTGAATTGCGATTAGCACTAGGTCTAGCCAGAGCGTTTGCCAGTTCAACCCGGTTCATTTTAGATAAAGCCTTGGCCAAGCGCATGTTTTATCGAGCCCGTTACTTAATAGAATTAGTGTTAACGGTCAATCCTAAACAGATTGATCGTTTTGCTGTGCCAGTGAAGGAGATCTTTGTTG
>DRHY01000121.1 GCA_011052985.1 Methylophaga thalassica | reverse complement strand
CAGAGCGTATAAAAGTATAAGCCAGTGCCATAAATGAGAATAATGGCACCAGCACTAGATACTTAATGTAATTGGGTCCAAATGTTGAAATGGCAGTGAACATCAAAATATGATTACCAATCAAATTACTCAAGAAAATATCATGAGGTCGTTTTGCTAGAATCGTTTCTCGTTCACTCGGTTCAACCATGTGGACTTACCGCCTTTAGTCAGCCATATTATTCAAAATTGCTTCACGCACAGCTTCTAGCGTAGCACTTACTGTGACAACTGGCGCAGTACTTTGTTTTATTGCCGTTTCAGGATCTTTCAGTCCATGTCCCGTCAATGTACATACAACGGTACTACCTTCAGGAATTTTGCCTGATTCAATATCACGCATAGCACCGGCTAAAGAGGCGGCTGATGCAGGTTCACAAAACACCCCTTCTTGCTCAGCAAGTAATTTTTGTGCCGCTAAAATATCTGCATCACTACATTCGTCAAACCAACCACCTGATTCTTCTTTGACCTTCCACGCTTTTTCCCAGCTTTGTGGATGACCGATACGAATCGCTGTAGCAACCGTTTCTGGGTTATCAACCATTTCACCACGCATGAAAGGAGCACTTCCAGCAGCTTGATAACCAATCATTTTTGGTCGGTTGTTACTGATTGCACCCGTTGCATACTGACAGTCACCATCACAATAAGCACAGGAATCAGTCACATGTGCTCCTTTTTCAGAAGCATACTCAGAATAACCAATCCAATGAGCGGTAATATTGCCGGCATTACCAACAGGTAAGCAGTGGTAATCAGGAGCACGGCCTAGCTCTTCAACGATTTCAAAGGCCGCTGTTTTTTGCCCTTGCAAACGATAAGGGTTGATTGAGTTAACAATGGTTACAGGAGCATGTTTAGCTACATCCTTAACCAACTGCATGCCCTCATCAAAGTTACCTTTGATCTGAATCACGGTGGCACCATGCATCATCGCTTGGGCTAATTTGCCTTGTGCGATTTTTCCATCAGGAATCAAAACGAAAGCCGCGATACCAGCACGAGCTGCATAGGCTGCTGCCGCTGCAGAGGTATTACCTGTCGAAGCACAGATAATGGCTTTGCTTCCCTCTTCAACCGCTTTAGTGACTGCCATTGTCATACCACGGTCTTTAAATGAACCTGTTGGGTTCAAACCTTCGTATTTGACATAGATATCAACATTTTTACCCAATATTTTGGGAATGTTTTCAAGCTTAATCAGCGGCGTGTTGCCTTCACCTAAACTGATGAGTTTTGTGTCGTTAGCAACCGGCAAGCGATCACGATAGCGTTCGATCAATCCGGTATAACGTGGTCGAAATGACATAGTAATTTCCTCTAAATAAATTCAATAACCGAGCTTAGCCGCTCAATGATTCCATGCGAATACGCATAATTGAATCTGGCACTGTATCCAGTGCTTCTATTTGGGCTATGGCCTGATCCATATTTTTTTCGATCACGGCCTGAGTCAGCATGATAATAGGCACAATGCCTTCATGTTCTTCTGGTTGTTTCTGTTGGATAGCTTCAATGTTGATGCCTTCATCACTAAAAATACGCGTGATGTCTGCGAGTACACCCGGTTTATCCAATGTATGAATACGCAAGTAATAGGAAGTCACCACTTCAGACATCGGCAAAATAGGCGTGTCTTTGAGTGCATCAGGTTGGAAAGCCAAATGCGGTACACGATTTTCTGGATCGGTACTGAGAGCACGAACGATATCAACGATATCAGCAATGACTGCAGAGGCAGTCGCTTCTGAGCCAGCACCTGCGCCGTAATACAAGGTTGGGCCAACAGCGTCACCTTTAACCACAACAGCGTTCATCACACCATTCACATTAGCCAATAATCGACGCTGTGGGATCAACGTTGGGTGGACACGAAGTTCAACACCTGCCGATGTTTTTTTTGCCACCCCAAGGTGTTTGATGCGATAGCCTAATTCATTAGCGTTGATCACATCTTCTTGCGCAATTTTGCTAATACCTTCGGTAAAGCACTTATCAAACTGCAGCGGAATGCCAAATGCAATTGAAGCCATGATAGTGAGCTTATGAGCTGCATCAATCCCTTCGATATCAAAAGTTGGGTCAGCTTCGGCATACCCTAAAGCTTGTGCTTCAGTAAGTACATCAGAAAAATCACGGCCCTTTTCACGCATCTCAGTAAGAATAAAGTTGCCCGTGCCGTTGATGATACCTGCCAACCATTCAATACGATTAGCCGCTAAGCCTTCACGCATTGCCTTAATGATGGGAATACCACCAGCAACAGCCGCTTCAAATGAAATAGTCACTCCATTTTTCTGGGCTATTTCAAATAACTCATTACCGTGGATAGCAATCAAAGCTTTGTTGGCTGTGACAACGTGCTTACCCTTTTCAAGCGCTTGCATGACTAAGTCTTTGGCAATACCTGTTCCACCAATCAATTCAACAACGATCTGAATATCGGGATCGTTGATGACATCAAAGGCATCCTCTGTCAGGTTGATATTGCTTGTATCACAGTCTTTGGTTTTATCTAAATCACGATCGGCGGCACGTGCGATTTCAATATCACGTCCAGCTCGGCGACTAATTTCTCTCGAGTTCCGAGTTAGCACATTTACGGTGCCACTACCTACTGTTCCTAAACCCAGAATTCCGATTTTTACTGATTGCACAAAGCCCCCTAAGGTTTTCTCATCATGTCACGAATCCCGCGGATTGCCTGACGTGTACGGTGTTCATTTTCAATTAAACCGAAGCGAACATACTCATCGCCATACTCACCAAATCCAATCCCAGGTGATACAGCAACTTTTGCTTCTTTTAATAGCTTTTTACTAAATTCTAGTGAGCCCAACTCACGATATTTTTCTGGAATTTTTGCCCAGACAAACATGGTGGCTTTTGGCTTATCAACTTGCCAGCCAATAGCATTCAGTCCTTCACACAAAACGTCGCGGCGAACTTTGTATGTTTCGACGATTTCAGCCACACATTCCTGCGGGCCCTCAAGTGCAGTAATGGCCGCTACTTGAATTGGTGTAAACATTCCATAGTCCAAATAGGACTTCATTCGCGCTAATGCCGCAACTAAAGTAGGGTTACCCGACATAAACCCTACGCGCCAACCAGGCATATTGTAGGTTTTTGATAAGGTGTAGAACTCAACGGCAACTTCTTTCGCGCCAGGCACTTGTAATATTGAAGGTGCTTTATAACCATCAAACACGATTTCACCATAAGCCAAATCATGAACAACCCAAATTTGATGTTCACGCGCAAAATCAACGACTTTTTGGAAAAAGTCTAAGTCGACACATTGCGTGGTTGGGTTACCAGGAAAGTTCAATACCAGCATTTTTGGCTTCGGCCATGAATCTTTCACTGACTTTTCAAGTTCGGCAAAAAAGTCGACATCTGGCGTCAGAGGGACATGACGAATATCTGCTCCCGCAATAACAAACCCATAAGGATGGATTGGATAGGCCGGATTAGGAACAAGCACAGCATCACCTGGACCTACGGTTGCGAGCGCTAAATGCGCTAAACCTTCTTTCGAACCGATAGTCACAATGCATTCTGATTCTGGATCAAGATCCACATCGAACTTACGTTTGTACCAGGCCGTACAGGCCTTACGCAGACGTGGAATGCCTTTAGAAACGGAATAACGGTGTGTGTCAGGGCGCTGGGCGGCCTCAACCAATTTTTCCACAAT
Source organism: Methylophaga thalassica (assembly GCA_011052985.1). Classification (GTDB taxonomy): domain Bacteria; phylum Pseudomonadota; class Gammaproteobacteria; order Nitrosococcales; family Methylophagaceae; genus Methylophaga; species Methylophaga aminisulfidivorans_A. The sequence goes on along the minus strand of DRHY01000121.1, from coordinate 2,192 downwards.
GTGTGGCGGTGCTGGGCGATCTGGATTACCCATACCAAAATCGATGATATCCTCACCACGCGCACGTGCTTTCGCTTTCAAATCATTTACAATGTTGAAAACATAAGGCGGAAGGCGTTTAATTCTCGGAAACTCGTCGTTCAACTGAATACCTGCGATAAGCTAAAACTGTCGGCAAACAAAGCAAAATAACTGAAATTAATAAACACTTCAAATTCATTTAGCAGAAGCGATTACTATGAGCCAACAAGACATATTTTATAAAAAAATTCTCAAAAAACTTGAGGATGGAACACTCATACTCCCAACACTGCCTGAAGTGGCTTTAAAAGTGAGGGAAGTGATTGATAACCCCAATGCCACTGCCGTGCAGCTGGCAGATATTATTGTAACCGATCCAGCGCTATCGGCGCGCTTATTAAAAGTCGCTAACAGCCCTCTTTACCGTGGACGCGTTCCAATTGAAAGTATTCACATGGCGGTTTCTCGTCTTGGCTTGAGCATGGTGCGCAATATTGTAACTAGTTTAGTCATGGAACAAATGTTCAATACCTCCAGTAAAAAACTAGAAAAGCGCCTCAAAGCCCTTTGGGAGCAAAGTACTAAAGTCTCGGCACAAAGTCAGGTTTTGGCCAGTAAACTAAGCAAAATGAATACAGATGAAGCCATGTTGGCTGGCCTCATTCACTCTATTGGTATTTTGCCCATTTTACTGGAAGCAGATGCTGACGGCAGTCTGGAAAACGAAGATCGAAACTTAGAACAAATCGTTGATAATCTCTATCCACGCGTTGGTGCAGCTATTCTTCGTAAATGGGAGTTTCCAGAGAGCTTAATCGAAGTGGCGGCAGCACATCGCAACCTCAATCGCAACAGCGGACCAGAAGGCCCAGATTTAGTTGATGTCGTGCAAGTAGCTTATTTGCAAAGCTTATTTGATACGGAAAAAGCACCTGACCCTACTACACTTAATAAAGTCATTGCCTTTGAAAAAGTTGGCGCTGATACAGGACTAAGTGTGTACGAAATTGATGAAGAAAGTGAAGAATATTTAGAGGCTCTGGCCTTATTCAATATGAAACCATAAGGCTTCTCTGAAGACTAACTGAAGGGTAGTCAATCTCAGGCTGCCCTTTTTTATGACAGAGAATTATCGACATCATGACATCAACAACTCATTGCTTTTTGTATCTATAACATGAAGGAGGGCTTTCGTCTTAGAACACATCATTTCAGCGCATCACTCCTATTATGCTCAATCCTAATCATGAGTGGCTGCCAGTCTGGCTCCCCCATCCGTACAGATGCTGAACTCGTCAGACCTAGTGAAACTCTATTATCACTGAATCAAAATCAAACCTTGCAACTACTCTACGCGCAATATAAAGAATGGCGCGGTACACCTTATCGATATGGCGGTAATAATCGCTCAGGCATAGACTGCTCAGCCTTTGTACAAAGAACCTTTATGAGCCAGTTCGCAATTGAACTGCCCCGAACAACCAAAAAACAAATATTGGCGGGTATCCCGATAAAACGAACCGATTTACAGTCAGGGGATCTGGTCTTTTTTAACAAAGGCACACATGTTGGCATTTATCTGCAAGACGATAGGTTTTTACATGCATCGACAAAAGCAGGTGTGATCATATCCAGCATTCATAATAGCTACTGGTCACGGCATTATTGGCGTGCGATTCGTGTTCCCTTCCTATATTGAACAAGCTATTGCTAAGCATGATCACTACAGGCATGATCCTCAAAAGACAATTCATCCAAGCCAAACCGAAAGGAAACCCAGTGAGCAAAATTGCTAGTTACGCCGTATTATTTACAAGCTGTTTATTTGCATCATCTATTGCTATGGCTGAAACCCCCAATCTAAATCCGGGTCTATGGTCACATACCACTATCACTACCGTCGAAGGCCCCGTGTCGCTCTCACCACAAACTGCAATAAATGAAGAGTGTTTAACTCAAGCCCAAATTGATGAAGGCATTAATATGCTGGATGTGCCAAAAAGCTGTTCCATCACGAATGTAAAAATCCTTCGTGATACCGCTGACTTTGCCGTTAGCTGTAATATTCAAGGTTTAAAAAATGATTTTGTTGGTAATGCCGCTTTTCATGGTGACAATATGAACGGAAAAATGAGTAGTCAGATGGAAAGCCCAATCGGCACGATGGTGAT
>DRHY01000120.1 GCA_011052985.1 Methylophaga thalassica | reverse complement strand
GGACTTCCCAATAGAGGCGTTTTCAATGATCGTTTAGAACACGCTCTTCACAAAGCCGAGCGAAATCAAGGACGTGTGGCAGTCTGTTTTATCGATTTGGACCATTTTAAACATATCAATGACTCACTTGGACATAAAGCTGGTGATTATTTATTGAAAGAAGTGGCTAAACGTATTAAGTCGACGATCCGCGAAGGAGATACGGTTGCTCGACTCGGTGGCGATGAATTTACGGTTATTCTCGAGGAAGTAAAATCTGCAGAATATGTAGGTAAGGTGGTAGAAAAAATTATTCATGCTATGGCACAACCCTATTTTATTGATACTACCGAAGTGAATGTCAGCCCAAGTATAGGCATTAGTCTATATCCAGCTGATGGTCGTGATATTGATCTGCTCATTCGTAATGCCGATGCTGCCATGTATCATGCAAAAAAACTGGGTAGGAATAATTTCCAATTCTATTCACATGATATGAATTCACAGGCATCACTTCGCTTGGCAATGGAAACGGCCTTACGTAAAGCTGTGGAGCAAGAAGAATTTTTCTTACATTTTCAACCTCAAATTACGATTGCATCAGGACAAATGAGCGGTGCTGAAGTACTTCTGCGATGGAACAGCTCGCAATGGGGAATGGTATCGCCTGCTGAGTTTGTTCCTATCCTAGAGGATACGGGAATGATTTCTGTTGTGGGTGAGTGGGTATTGAAAGAGTCTTGTAAGACCTTTCTTAAATATCAACATCAGCTTAGTGAGGATTTCAAAATAGCGGTGAATTTGTCAGGTCGTCAATTCAAAGGTGGCCAGCTAGCAAGCCGAGTGAATACTATCTTGAAAGAGACTAATATGCCTCCTGAGCACTTAGAGCTAGAAATTACTGAAAGTATGTTGATGGAAGATCCTGCATTAGCCACACAGAGCCTGGCTGAGCTAAGTGATATGGGCATTAGTTTAGCTATTGATGACTTTGGTACAGGATATTCATCGTTGTCGTATTTGAAGCAATTTCCACTGAATGTACTGAAAATTGATAGTAGTTTTATTCGAGATATCACCATCGACAGAGATGATGCTGCTATTGTTGAAGCAATTATGGCCATGTCTGACAGTTTGGGATTAGAGGTGGTAGCAGAAGGTGTTGAGACTACCGAGCAGCTAGATTTCTTAAAGCGTTATGCGTGTGACTATGCGCAAGGCTATCTTCTGAGTAAGCCGGTTGATGAACAGGCGTTTGCTGAACTGGCCAATAAAGATCGCTTTATATCGAATGATAGATGAGAATGGGTTTCGCTTCTCCGTTAAATTGTACAATTAAGTGTATGTCTCGATATAACCAGTTTTCTATTTGAGAATTGGCTTCCGTTACGGCTATTGTTTCGATTGAGTCAGGTTCACCGAAACGTTCTTTAAGCATGGCTTTGTCCAGCCTCAATGACGGAATGTAAGTAATCGAGGCTACTGGCAAATCTAGTAATTTTTCTCGATCTGACTCTGATATCTCATGTTGATGAGCACCACTTGGCTGCAACTTAGCATTACGTGTTTGTGTCATCATTTCTTGTAGCTCGGACTGACTAACCGCAAGGGTCATTACCATCTTGGCCGATAGTCCACTAAGGTTTGTACTGTCAAAAAAGGCCTCAACACTCAGCTTGTCATCTGGATCACTAAATAACGCTGTTTCACCAAATGCCCCTAGTTTTTTCTGCGCTGTTTTGTAATCCGTTGTGCCGAGATGAATACCAAAAACTTGGATATTTCCATCTGACATCAATTCAATTTCCCAAGGTTTGGCTGCCTGAGGTTGTGGTGATGGAATAAACATGATGGCTAGTAGTCCCATCACAAACAAGATCATACCGATGACTATATTTCTAATCGTTCGCATCATACTATCCTAGATGTATTCTATTGTTGTAGCCAGAACGTGACTGGGCCGTCATTGATAAGGGACACTTGCATATCGGCACCAAATCGACCCGTGGCAATTCGTTGATAATGAGATTTTGCATGAGCAATAAAAGCATTAAATAATTCTTCGGCTACATTTGGCGCGGCTGAAGAGGCAAAACTCGGCCTTAGACCTTTGTCTGTGGTCGCAGCCAAAGTAAATTGAGGCACTAATAATAAGTCACCGTTAACATCTTGAATAGATAAATTCATTTTGTCATTTTCGTCAGCGAAAATACGGTAGCCAAGCAATCGTTCTACGAGACGAGGAATCTGACTTTTATCATCATGCTTTTCAATACCAACAAACACCAATAACCCCTGTGAGATATTAGCAATCACTTGCTGGTCGACATTGACCCGTGCCTCTTTTACACGCTGAATAAGTGCAATCATTTAGTCACTTCTACAATCAGGTTTGTTTGCCTGACTAAGGCATCAACAAGTGCTGGCTCACCGGCAGCATGCCCGGCCAAAGGTAAGATGATTAATGCTGCTTCTGGCCACAACTGTGTCAGTTCCCATGATTGTTGGACTGGACAAACAATATCATAGCGACCATGAATGATAGATGTCGGAATATGACGAAGTTCATCGATATCGTTTAATATAGGCTTTGGTGCAATAAAACAGTCATTCAGAGCGTAATGCAATTGGATACGAGAGTGAGCTAGAGGACCTGGTGTATCGTCATCATTAACGATAAATTCATGGTCACGTAATGTGACAATAGTACTTTCCCATAGATCGAGACGTTTAGCGGCGGCTAGCTGAACGTTCTCGTCACCTGAAGTTAAATGTGAAAAGTAGGTACTTAAAGGCCTTTCTCTATCTGTTTCAGATAAATCCATCACTAACTGGTGCCAGGCTTCAGGAAACAATGTTGATGCGCCTCCCGCGGCGTAGACCCAATCTACATCTTTTTTTCTGCCTAAGAATGTGCCCCTTAAGATCATATGACTGACCTTATCTTTGTATTCTCTAGCATAACAGAGGGCGAGAGTTGATCCCCACGAACCACCAAACAATACCCATGTTGAAATGTTGAGCTGCTGGCGAATGAATTCCATATCAGCGATTAAAAAGTCGGTTGTATTATTCCTTAACTCACCACTCGGAGTAGACCGACCGCAGCCACGCTGATCAAATAACACAATGCGATATTTTTCAGGATTGAAATAACGTCTATGTTGGGGCCTGCAACCAGAACCTGGACCACCATGAAGAAATAACACAGGTATGCCATCTGGGTTGCCGCACTCTTCTACATAAATCTGATGTTGCGTTCCATCCGTCAACGTTTCTCTTGCGAAGGAATGGGTTTGGTATGGTTCAATTTCTGGATAAAGCGATAACATAAGGACTCATTTATTCTGTTCGGCATGAACTATATCATGTGTAGAGATGGTAATTATTCTGCTATTGCGAGAAAATACAAGGTTTAGATTATGCGATCGCTTGATGACTTTCCTAGGCGTGTATTGATGTCTAGGAAATGTAATTTTATATAGCAGCAAACTAAGGCAAGAATAAACAATGAATCTGCATGAATTTCAAGCCAAACAATTATTTAATCGTTATGGTATTCCTACTCCGCAAGGTCAATCAGTGACCGAGCCAGCACAAGCTCGTCTAGCTGCAGAGCTACTCTCCGGAGAGCGTTGGGTAATTAAAGCTCAAGTGCATACAGGAGGAAGAGGTAAGGCTGGCGGTGTCAAGGTAGTCAATACCTTGGATGACGTTGAAAACACGGCTGCGGCTATGCTTGGGCAGAAATTAATCACACAGCAAACAACGGCTGAAGGTCTACCCATCAATCAAGTACTGGTTGAAAAACCAAGTAATATCGTTCGCGAATTGTATCTTGCCGTTCTCGTTGACCGCAGCTCACAACGCATCGTGTTCATGCTGTCATCTGAAGGTGGGATGGATATCGAAGCGGTGGCAGAAAAGTCGCCAGAAGCCATTCTTAACCTTTATGTGGACCCTGTTGTTGGGTTGCAGTCTTATCAATGTCGCAGAGCAGGATTTTTCTTGGGCCTGACGGGCGAGAGCTTTAAACAGTTGCAGCGTGTTATGCAAAATCTGTATCAGCTATTTGTGGAAAATGACGCTAGTTTGGTGGAAGTCAATCCACTTGTTGTGACGGATGAAGAGGATTTGCTGGCTGTCGATGCCAAAATTAATCTCGATGATAATGGCCTATTCCGTCACCAAGACTTGGCAGATATGTTCGATCCAAGCCAAGAAGATAGTGCAGAAGTGATTGCTCGAGAGTTTGACCTTAACTACATTTCGCTGGAAGGTAATGTTGCTTGTATGGTTAATGGAGCAGGACTTGCCATGGCGACGATGGATCTGATTCAAAAAGAAGGTGGTCAACCAGCCAATTTCTTAGATGTTGGTGGTGGTACCACAGCCCAGAAGGTGGCTGAGGCATTTAAGCTGATTCTTGCAGACAAAAATGTGAAATCGATTTTAGTGAATATCTTCGGCGGTATCGTACGTTGTGATTTGATTGCACAGGGCATAATTCAAGCAGCAAAAGAAGTGGGATTATCTCTCCCTGTTGTTGTTAGGCTTGAAGGCACTAACGCAGAACTTGGTCGAGAGTTGCTGGCAAAAAGTGAGATGAGTATTTACGCAGCACAAGACTTAACAGATGCGGCGAAACATGCGGTGGCTGCAGCTCAGGAGGCTCCGTAATGAGCATTTTAATAGATAAAAATACAAAGGTGATTTGTCAGGGCTTTACTGGTAAACAAGGCACGTTTCATTCCGAACAAGCTATTGCATACGGCACACGGTTCGTCGGAGGCGTAACACCAGGTAAAGGTGGGCAGACACATCTAGATAGACCTGTGTTTAACACTGTTCATGAAGCTGTTGAAGCTACTGGTGCCAATGCAACCATGATTTATGTTCCCGCTGCATTTGCTGCAGATGCAATTTTAGAAGCAGCTGATGCAGGGATTAAGGTAATTGCCTGCATTACAGAGGGTATTCCTGTACTTGATATGCTTAAAGTCAAACATACGCTTTCACATCATGATGCGTATTTGATTGGGCCAAATTGTCCAGGGTTAATCACGCCGGGCGAATGTAAAATCGGCATCATGCCTGGCAATATCCACAAACCCGGCAAGATTGGTATTGTCTCTCGCTCGGGTACGCTTACCTATGAAGCCGTTCATCAAACAACGTTAAATGGCTTGGGGCAAAGTAGTTGTGTCGGCATTGGAGGTGATCCTATACATGGTATGAATTTTATAGATTGCTTAGAAATGTTTGAAAATGATCCCCAAACTGAAGGTGTCGTCATGGTGGGTGAGATTGGTGGCCATGCCGAAGAAGATGCTGCTGCTTATATTCAAGCTCATATGACAAAACCTGTAGTAGCCTATATTGCTGGTCTAACAGCACCTGAAGGTAAACGTATGGGCCATGCTGGTGCTATTATTAGTGGTGGTAGCGGTACGGCAGAAGCGAAGCTAAAAGCACTTGAAGCGGCGGGATGTGGCATTGCTCGCTCACCTGCAGAGATCGGTGATGTAATGCTAGCGATGATGGAACAAGCTTAATGCAGTCAATGACCTTGGTCATGGGGCAAATCAATCCCGTTGTTGGCGATGTAAAAGGAAATACAGCAAAGATTTTAGCTGCCGCAACAGAAGCTAAAAGAAAGTTTAATGCATCACTTATTGTTTTCCCTGAATTAACACTGACCGGGTATCCCCCGGAGGATTTGTTATTAAGACCGGGGTTATTAAAACGGGTTGATGCAGCAATCGTCTTGCTCAGCGAAAAATTGACAGATATTGCTGTCATTGTAGGACATCCACAATCCGACGCCGATGGAAATCTCTATAATGCTGCTTCATTAATCCAGCCTAGTAAGTCAACAACGACATACTTCAAACAACACTTACCTAATTATGGTGTGTTCGATGAAAAACGCTACTTTAAAGAAGGGACTGAGCCAACCGTGGTTGACTTGGGAGGCATTAAGTTCGGTTTGACTATTTGTGAAGATATTTGGTTTAAACAACCCGTTGAATTAGCAAAGCAGGCTGGTGCTGAAATTATTCTTAATTTGAATGCTTCACCTTACCAAATAGAAAAACCACACCGTCGCATTACTGAGCTTAAAAAACGTATTCATGAGTCAGGTTTACCTATTGTTTACGTTAATCAAGTTGGAGGCCAAGATGAATTAGTGTTCGATGGTGCCTCGTTTAGTCTCAATAACAATGGAAACATAGTCCTTCAAGCCGATGCCTTTAAGGAAGGTTTGTATCCGCTCTCACTACAACGTGATAAAAGTAGCGGAAAGCTCAAATTAAGCGGGGATATTGTTTCGCCAGAAGAACGTTTGTCACTTATCTACAAAGCCTTAGTGATGGGCTTGAAAGATTATGTGAGAAAAAATAACTTTCCTGGTGTGTTAATTGGTTTGTCAGGTGGAATTGACTCAGCACTTACCCTAGCGCTTGCTGTTGATGCTCTTGGACCGAACAATGTTGAAGCGGTAATGATGCCTTCACGTTTTACGTCACAAATAAGCTTAGCTGATGCGGCTGAAATGGCAAACGGGCTTGGTGTTAAATACAGTGTTATATCAATCGAGCCTGTATTCAATAGCTTTTTACAGTCATTGTCAGAGGCTTTTTCAGGCATGGAAACTGACACGACTGAAGAAAATATTCAGGCACGTTGTCGTGGTACTATACTAATGGCCTTATCAAATAAGACGGGTGCTATGGTATTGGCAACCGGTAATAAAAGCGAAGTGGCTGTTGGTTATTCGACGTTGTACGGTGATATGGCTGGCGGATTTTCACCATTAAAAGACGTGTATAAAACGCTAGTTTATGAACTCAGCAATTATCGAAATTTAACCACTGCGATCATACCTCAACGAATTATAGATAGACCGCCATCGGCTGAACTGGCCGATAATCAACTGGACCAAGATAGTCTTCCAGATTACGCTATCTTGGATAAGATCTTGCAACGTTACATAGCAGATGAACGTTGTTTTGAAGACTTAGTACTGGAAGGCTTTGATGGCGAGGTGGTTGCCAGAGTCATTCGAATGGTGGATAAAAACGAATATAAGCGTCGCCAAGCTGCACCGGGTATTCATATCAGTGACAGGGCATTTGGTCGTGATAGACGTTATCCGATAACCTCAGCATACAACGTGACCTCAACAATAGAGTAGGAGCTAATATGAAGAAAATTGAAGCGATAATTAAACCCTTCAAACTTGAAGATGTTCGCGAAGCATTATCTGAAATTGGAATTACAGGGATGACGGCTTCAGAGGTAAAAGGATTTGGGCGTCAGAAAGGGCATACAGAACTTTATCGAGGTGCCGAGTATGTGGTCGATTTTCTACCTAAGGTAAAACTTGAAATTGCAGTTTCAGACGAAAAAGTAGATGAAGTCATTGAAACTATTATTAAAGCTACAAATACAAATCGTATTGGTGATGGCAAAATATTTGTTACACCGATTGAACAGGCTATTCGGATTAGAACAGGTGAACGAGACGATGCTGCTGTTTAATATACTATGATGATAAAAAAGCCTTTGTTACCAAGTGGTAGCAAAGGCTTTTTTTTATTCTACATTTTTGGTCTGAGCAACTTTTGCAACGCCGTCATGCCCAGGATAATTTAACTGGAGTACTCTCAATGCATCTGCAGATAAATCAGTCATTCCCATAATTTTGTAGGCTTTAGCCATTACCATAAGGGCATCTGGCATCATTGGTGTACGGTCGTAATTTTCAATAACGTATTTAGCACGGTTAGCTGCTGCTAAATATGAGCCACGGCGCATGTAATAGTTCGCAACATTCACTTCATGCTGAGCTAAACGATTACGCAGGTAAACAATTCGCTGCGCCGTATCTTCTGCATACCGACTGTTGGGGAATCGTTTAATAAGCGTATTAAAATCACGTAGGGCGTCTTCTGCAGCACCAGGATCACGCTGTGATTCATCGCGAGGTATGTATTTTTCCATAAGCCCTACATCGCGATTGAAGTTAACTAGACCACGTAGATAAATAGCGTAATCGATATTTGGGTTGAGAGGATATACACGCATGAATCTATCGATTGTGGCGATAGCTGTTTCCGGGTCATCAGATTTATAGTGCGCATAAGCTGATTCAAGAAGCGCTTGTTGGGCATAATCGCCGAATGGGAAGCGAGCCTCTAATTGCTCGTAGTAAGTGATAGCTTTGGAGTAATCTGCAATATCTAGTGCCGCTTTAGCTTCACTGTATATTCGTTCAACACTCCAGCTTTCGTCTGCTTTTACTTCTTCTTTTTGAAAGAAGGAGCAGCCAGACAAAGTAATAGTAATGAATCCGATTAGTAAGTGCTGATAATATTTTTTCATCGCAGTAGAGTACGCTAGCTTGGTATTTAAGGTAAAGCAGAATTCTAGCTCTTTTTCGAAATCAAAGCACTCTTTTGACAAATGTGAACATTCTGTTGGATGCAGTACAATGTGCTTATTTCTAACACATATATAGGGTTTATTGATGCTCAAACGACTGTTATTTATCTCGCTGGGACTGTTATCTTCAGCGCAGTCATTGGCGACAACATTTGTCATAAAGCAAGATGAGGCATCTGTGGTAGGCCACAACATGATTGTTTACAGTCATCAGAAAGACACACTGTTGGACATCGGCCGACAGTTTGATTTGGGCTTCAGCGACATAGTGGATGCAAATCCTGGTGTCGATCCTTGGTTACCAGGTGAAAATACACCTGTTGTTGTACCGACACGATTCATAATGCCTAATGCTCCACATAAAGGCATTGTCATCAATATCGCTGAACTCAGACTGTATTATTTTCCTGAAAATAAAAACGGTGAACCTCGGCGAGTCATTACTCATCCTATCGGTATAGGTCGTGAAGGATGGGGCACCCCGTTAGGTAAGGCAAAAATTACCCAGAAGAAAAAAGATCCCACGTGGACACCTCCAGAATCAATTCGTAAAGAACACTTAGAAAAAGGTGACCCTTTACCACGAGTCGTTCCTGCAGGCCCAGATAATCCACTAGGCGCCTATGCAATGCGTTTATCGATGCCGGGTTATCTATTACATGGAACAGATAAACCCTATGGTGTGGGACTTCGTGTCAGTCATGGTTGCATTAGACTATTTCCTGAGGACATTGAACACATGTTTTATGCGACGCCATCAGGTACACCAGTGAATATCGTTTATCAACCGGAAAAAGCAGGGGTACGTGATGGTGAGCTCTTTTTAGAATCGAATACACCACATAGCGATATTGATAAGCGTCAGGGACTGAATATGACCCCTATGGTGTCAGCAATTTTAACTGCACAAGATAAATTACCTTCTAACGCTGGTTGGGCCTTTACTGAAGATTTAGTCCGCGAGCAAACCAGTGTGGTTAAACGATTGGGTGAAGCAGAGCTCGACATAGCGAAAGACGTCTGGTTTGTTCATGGAGGTTTCAAAAAAACAGCCGTCCAAAAAGTACGTGCAGCCATTGATGAATTAGCGATGAGTGACTTATTTTGGCCTGTCAGAGAT
>DRHY01000119.1 GCA_011052985.1 Methylophaga thalassica | reverse complement strand
TTTTCTGATGAGGTCATGGCTCAGCTAGAAGGCTGAACCACGCCTTTATGCCAAGAATTTTGGGAATTGATCCCGGCTCGCGGAAAACAGGTTTTGGCATAATTGAACTTGAAGGGAAACAAATAAAACACGTTGTCAATGGTCGCTTGCTGGTTGGCGATGGTGAATTTTCTGATCGTCTTCGTCAAATTTTTGAAGGTTTGTCAGATCTTATTGACCGTTACCAGCCCGACATGATGGCGATTGAGAAAGTGTTTCTTCATAAAAATGCTGACTCAGCATTGAAACTGGGCCAAGCTCGTGGTGCAGCTATCTGTGCAGCGGTCAACAAACAGCTATCCGTCGCCGAGTATTCAGCGACCCAAATCAAAAAAGCTGTTGTTGGCAATGGCCACGCCAAAAAAGAACAAGTGCAGTACATGATGGCTGTAGTGTTAAAGTTATCGGAACCGCTTCAGGAAGATGCTGCCGATGCCTTAGCGTGTGCGTTAACACATGCTAATCATGCGGCGATTGGAAATAGTCAAAGCCGTCTACCAGAAGGTATGCGTACCACCCGCCGCGGAGGGCGATATAGTCGATGATTGGACGTTTAAGAGGCATTATTATTGAAAAACAAGCACCTGACTTGGTGTTAGATGTTAACGGTGTCGGTTATGAACTCTCAGCCCCGATGTCTACGTTCTTCAGTCTTCCCGCTCTTAATGATGAAGTCACATTGTTTACTCATCTTGTTGTGCGCGAAGATGCGCAGCTACTTTATGCTTTTGCTACTGAACGTGAGCGTTTACTCTTTCGTAGCTTGTTAAAAGTAAATGGCGTTGGTGCCAAATTAGCCTTAACTATTCTCTCTGGCAGTGATGTCGATACCTTTGCCCGCAGTGTGCAAGAGGGTGATGCGGCGAGTTTGACCCGCTTACCAGGTGTTGGCAAAAAAACAGCCGAACGCTTAATTATTGAAATGCGTGACCGTCTTAAAGATGCCAGTTCTGCCATGGGATTAGATAGTGTTGTCAGTAGTGCCTTATCTGTTGCAGCAGGGGCAAAAACGGAAGCTGTAGAAGCCCTTGTGGCTCTGGGGTATAAATCTGCAGAAGCTGAAAAAATGTTGAAAAGTTTCGACAGTGACGGTATGAGCACTGAGCAAATTATCCGCCAAGCATTGCAAAGAAATTAGAGTATGGATGAGCGCTTTATTACGCCACAAGCTAGCAGAGATGAAAAACGTATCGACCGTGCGATTCGCCCTGTTAGTTTGCAAGATTACATTGGTCAGCCTGTGGTCCGTGAACAAATGGAGCTGTTTATTTCTGCAGCCAGAAATCGTAAAGAAGCACTTGATCACACGCTGATCTTCGGCCCCCCAGGATTAGGTAAAACGACATTAGCCCATATCATCGCTAATGAAATGGGGGTGAATTTAAGACAAACTTCTGGACCTGTCCTCGAAAGGCCCGGCGATTTGGCGGCTTTACTAACCAATCTTGAACCTAATGATGTGTTGTTTGTGGATGAAATTCATCGACTCAGTCCTATCGTTGAAGAAGTCTTATATCCGGCGATGGAAGATTATCAAATCGATATTATGATTGGTGAAGGCCCTGCTGCCCGCTCCATTAAGCTTGATGTTGAGCCCTTTACTTTAGTTGGCGCCACTACACGTGCCGGTTCATTAACGTCTCCCTTGCGTGACCGATTTGGGATTGTGCAGCGTCTTGAGTTTTATAACACGCGGGATTTGAGTACGATTGTGCAACGTAGTTCGAACATTTTGAATGTAAAGCTTGATGAAGGCGGGGCTAATGAAATTGCACGCCGATCAAGAGGCACACCCCGCATAGCCAATAGGTTACTGCGACGGGTAAGAGATTATGCAGAAGTCAGATTTAATGGCGAAGTAACGGCTGAAATTGCACGCCAAGCACTGGACTTATTGGATGTCGATAATTTCGGCTTTGATATGTTAGACCGCAAATTACTACTGGCCATTATCGAAAAATTTGAAGGCGGACCTGTTGGCTTAGACAATCTGGCTGCGGCGATTGGTGAAGAGCGAGGCACTATCGAAGATGTGATTGAACCTTATTTGATTCAAGAGGGTTTCATCATGCGCACACCACGAGGTCGGGTTGCTACTAAACGTGCTTGGTTACATTTGGGATTAAGTCCAGATATCAGCATGGATAAGCCATAGAATAATGCAAGAATTTCACTGGCCAATACGGGTATATTATGAAGATACTGATAGTGGTGGAGTGGTGTATCATTCCAACTATCTTAATTTCATGGAACGAGCGCGGACAGAGTGGTTACGTGCTTTAGGTTTTGAGCAGAACTCACTAAGAGATGATTACCAACTGTTGTTTGCGGTACATTCAATGACAATTAATTACCGACAGCCAGCTCGTTTTAATGACAGTTTAGTGGTGTCATCAACACTAGAAAAATGTGCTGGGGCCAGTATGCAATTTATGCAACGTATTTATCGTGAGCAGGAACTGATGTGTGAAGCATCAGTCAAAATCGCTTGCTTGGATGCTGAATGTTTTAGACCAAAATCCATACCTAAAATTATTATGACGGAGATGCGAAGTGACGGCTGATTTATCGATTATCAGTTTGATTCTAGAAGCGAGCTTGATAGTTAAACTCGTCATGCTGGTGTTATTACTGATTTCATTTTATTCCTGGTTCATTATTTTCCGAAAGCGAAGCGATATTGCTAAAGCAAAACGCGATGCGGATAATTTTGAAGACAAGTTCTGGTCTGGAAATGAGCTCAACCGTCTTTATGAAGATATTTCTTCAAGGCCTCATTCAACACGAGGGATGGAAGGCATTTTCGAAGTCGGATTTAAAGAGTTTGTTCGCTTGAAAAAGTCATCCAATGACAGTAACTATGTGCTGGAAGGTGCTCAAAGGGTGATGCGAATATCTCTAGCACGAGAAATTGATCAGTTGGAAACCTCTTTACCTTTCTTGGCGACCGCTGGTTCAACTAGCCCTTATATCGGTTTGTTCGGAACTGTGTGGGGGATTATGAATTCCTTCAGGGCTCTAGGTAATGTTCAGCAGGCAACGTTATCCATGGTCGCCCCGGGTATTTCCGAGGCGTTGATTGCTACTGCAATGGGGTTATTTGCCGCCATTCCAGCCGTTATTGCTTATAACCGATATTCGAATGAAGTTGAGCGATTGATAAACCGCTATGACACGTTCTTAGAAGAGTTTTCTTCAATTCTTCAGCGCCAACAGGATTAACCAAGAGTTTGAATCATGGCTGCACATAATAACAGGCGACTTCGTCGCAAACCGATGGCAGACATCAATGTCGTTCCCTACATTGATGTCATGTTGGTGTTGCTCATCATCTTTATGATCACTGCACCGATGTTAACGCAAGGTGTTCAGGTCGAGTTGCCTCAAGCTGATGCGAATCAGGTCAATACTCCTGAAGATACGGAGCCATTCGTTGTATCAGTAGATGCCGAAGGTAACTTCTATGCCGCGGTTGGTGATAAGCAAGACGAAGCAATTGGTCCTGAAAGACTAATGGCTATAACTAGTGCTGTATTGAGTCGAAACCCTAATACACCGGTGATGGTAAAAGGTGATAATAACGCCAGTTATGGCAATGTTGTTTCAGCGATGGCCCTTTTACAAAAAGCGGGTGCACCAAGTGTCGGACTGATTACTCAACAACCTGAACAAGCGCAAATAAACTGATACCAGATATGAAACATAAAATCGTCGACAATGTGTTTGCTGGCGCCTCATCACTGATTTTTCATGGTGTCATTATTGCGCTGTTTCTGGTCGGGATGGAGTTCAACTCTACTCCCAAACCACTAGCCCAACAGCCACAAAAAGAAATTGTTCAGGCCACCATACTGGATGAAAGTTTGGTTGAGCAAGAAGTGGCTAGATTGGAAAATATAGAGAAAAATAAACAAAAAGCCGAGCAAGAGCGTCAGCAAAAAGCTCAGGACCAATTAGAAAAAACTCAGCAAGAGCTAGCGCGTAAAGAACAAGAATATTTAGATATGGAAGAGCGTGCTAGACTCGATGCAGGGCAACGAGCTAAAGCCGCAGAGCTTGAACAGCAAAAAATTGCTGACCTTGCAAAACAGCGTGAAGTGGAAGAGAAAAAGAAACAAGAAGCTGAAAAACAACGCAAATTAGAAGAAGAGCGCAAGCAAAAAGCAGAAGCTGAACGTAAACTCGCTGAGGCAGAAAAAGAAAAAATACAAGCTGAAAAAAAGCGGTTGGAAGAGGAAAAACGTCAGGCTGAATCAGAAAAAAAACGTTTAGAAGAGGAAAAGCGCAAGGCGGAAGCTGAAAAGAAACGTATTGAAGAAGAAAAGAAAAAAGCTGAAGCAGAGAAAAAACGTGCAGAAGAGGCTAAACGCAAAGCCGAAGCGGAGAAAAAACGCTTAGAAGCAGAGAAACAAAAAGCCGCTGCCGAGGCTAGTCGAAAAGCGGCAGAGACTGAGCTTCAACGACAGTTAGAACAAGAACAGCAAGAACGAGAAACTCGCCGCATTCAAGGAGTTGTTGATCAATACAGCCTGATGATCCAGCAGCGTGTTAAACGCTTTTGGTCTCGACCAGCAAACACGCAGTCAGGTTTACAGTGTACTGTCCGAGTAAGCTTACTGCCAGGTGGTGATGTTAAATCTGTCAAGGTCGTGAAGAGTAGTGGTAATCCTGTGTTTGACCGTTCGGCGGAGACTGCCGTATACAAAGCTGCCCCCTTACCACAACCCTCAGATGCAAAAGCTGCTGGGGCATTACGCGATTTCCAATTTATATTTAAACCAGAATAAAGGATAAATGCATGTTAAGACATTGGTTAAAAACCGTTGCATTGTTGATGGCATTCTTGCCTTGGCCTGCTCATGCTTTACTCACAATTGAAATTACCGGTGGTTCCGAGTCAGCCTTACCGATTGCTATCGTTCCATTTGGAGCAGAAGGATTCTCTGCACCGGAAGATATTTCTAAAATTATCAGCAACGATCTTACAAGCAGTGGTCGATTTGCACCACTTCCGGGTAAAGATCTCATCTCACAGCCGCATGATGG
>DRHY01000118.1 GCA_011052985.1 Methylophaga thalassica | reverse complement strand
GAGTACTAACCCCGTACGGACAAGACAGACACGAACCCCCATTGATTTTGCTTCCATAGCAGCCTGTTCCCACTGATGGCATAAGTTATGAGCATAATCATCAGAATAATCCGCTTTTTCAGTTAGTATTTCATCTCCTCTGCTCCCATACCAACCCACGGCTGAACCACTTATCAGGGCGTCTGGTTTATCTTTTCTTGAGTGTATCCAGTTGATGAGATCATTGGTGATGTTGATTCGACTCTCTTCCAAAATACGTTTACGGGAGTCACTCCAGCGTTTATCTGCTATTGGTGCACCTGCGAGATTTATAATACAGTCAACTTTTTCCGTATCAGCAATCTCAACTAGGCTGACAATGGCCTTAGTGCCCCTTGCACATTGTTTTTCGACCTTGGATTTACTGCGACTCAAAACGGTAACATGATGTCCAGCTGACAGTAATTGTGCGCCAATCTTTGAACCGATCAAACCAGTCCCGCCTGTAATCAGATAGTGCATTTCAATTTCTCCATCATCATGACTAATAACTCGTTCATTTTATATATCAATTTAGTTGAAAATACATGATATAACTGTGAAGAGAGGTGTTTGTGAGTTGTCAGTAGTTAAGTATCTTGAATCAAATAATTTTTGATAAAATCCCCTGATATAAAAGGGGTTCAAGCATCGAATAGCTGTAAACAACGCTAACTTGCTAATATAAACACGTCGTGTCGATTCATCATTGTATTTAGGAAACTGAATGACAGTAAGTCGAGTCATCAGCAATAATCTCATCACGATAGTGATGTATTTGCTCATTAGCTCACTTATCAATATTTTATCTGTCTCTCCTATAGGGGCACCAGATTTATGGATAGGTGTTGGAATTGTTATCGCTGTAGTTATACTCTGGGGATACGCTTTACTGCCTGCCGTCTTCATAGGTCAATTTCTATTAGGCTTTGATTTACTTGCGATTCATCAACAACCGTTATTTCTAACACAGGCTGTCCTTGATGCCACTTGTGTCAGTTTGATGGCTCTTTTATCACGTTACCTACTTGTACGTTTCCACCTGTGGCCGAATCCACTGATTCGTGAAAAAAGTATCAGTCAATTCTTTTTACTGATTCTTCTTGTTGGTATTGGTATCCCTTTAATCAATTATTTTTTCATTTATTGGTTGATTTATGATCATGCCTTTTCTGAATCCTTACAAACTTTAATCATGCGTTGGGTTGGCATCTCCATTGGTACCGTAGTTGCGATCTCCGTATTATTTAGCTTTTTCTCTCAGCCGAGAGCATTTTGGCAACATCGCATTTTCCGTGTGTCAGCCCCCCAGATTTTTTTATTTCTAATTTATTTAGTCTTGCTGGTGGTTGCAAGAGAAAGAGATGATGCTTTTAATCAAACTCGTTTAGAAGCAACGGCCAGCCTATTAAGTGCATCCATTGATAACGAGCTGACTCAACAAAACTATATTTTACGATCTCTCCAGTCCTACATAACCTATAGCGAAGATGTTAAGGCAGATGAATTTAAGTCTATTGTAAAAAGTTTATATAAAAATTCTCAGTCAAAGGGGGAGGTTATTTTCTTAACTGCCGCCAAAGAAAGTAATGAGCTTAGCTCCAATCTCAATTCTAAATATCCACAATTAGTCGTCAAGTATTCTCAACGCTTAGATAATGACAACACCGTTTTACCTGGTGTTTATGCCGGTGCTGACTTTTGTACTAGTGATCGTTTGGCACTTTGTAAGCAGTTTTGGGCTAAGGAAGATAGTCTATTTAGACTATCTTTTGTTTTCCCCTCGCGCGTCTCCTCCCAAAATGATTTCGCCGAATTTTTGTCCATAAAAAATCAGCAAGGCAATATTATGGGCTTTTTGTTACAAACCCGGGATTTAGAGTGGGTGTTTTCAAAAATATATACGTCATTAAATACCTCGTGGATTGACTTTAAAGTAACCAATTTAAAGGATGGTGAGGTTATTTTTAATTCATCATCCATGACAAAAAAAACGTCACGTAATTTTCAAACAGGCTTTGAAGCCTCTCGAATTATTCAAAACTCCGGTCAGCAGTGGCGTATCGATTTTATACCCTCGGATAGTTTCATCAATGGCTACTCGAGTTGGTCTTATTTTTGGCTCTCAGGATTGGCATTAGTCGTGTCAATATTTTCTGTTGTTTGGTTATTAACTATGTCTGGTCGCTTTAAACTTATTGAAGAAGAGGTTACAGATAAGACCCGAGCGTTGGCAGAGAAGACAGAAATATTAGCTGTGAATGAGGAGAAGTATCGACGTTTGGTTGAAACAATTGAAGATGAGTATTTTCTTTATAGTCATGACGTAAAGGGTATTTTTCATTATGTTAGCCCATCAATAACTTCTATTTTAGGGTACACGCAAGAGGAGTTTTTGAACCACTACACTACCTTCATGCCTGACTCCGAGATTAATCGTCGGGGCGATAAGCTTACTGCCGAAACCCTGGCAGATGATAAAAAAGTGTATGAAATTGAAATCATTAGTAAATCAGGTCAACTACACAGAATGATAGTTACTGAAATGCCTAGTTATAATGACAAAGATGAGATTATAGGAGTGGAAGGCATTGCTAGAGATATTACTCACTCAATAGCATCAATAGAAAAACTTGAAAAACTGTCTTTAGCCGTTAAGCACAGCCCAAATGCTGTTCTCATTATGGATAAAACCGGACGTATTGAGTATATAAACCCTAAGTTTACAATCATCACAGGCTACTCGAATAAAGATGAATTGGGGGTGTGGCCGGACTTGATTAATTCAAGAACAAACTTACCGGGCGTATATAAAGAAATATGGAGAACCATTGAGGCTGGAAGAGAGTGGCATGGAGAGTTACAGAACCGGAAAAAAAATGGTGACTTATATTGGGCTCAAGAGTTGATTGCCCCGATGGTCGATGCAAATGGGGTGTTGACTCATTTTATCTTGACTCAAGTAGACGTCACAGAAGCCAGACGTCTCAATGATGAAACCTCGCATCAAGCTAAACACGACCAATTAACCGGCTTAGTAAATCGCCGAGAATTTAATGTCAGACTTGAAAGGGTTATCCAAGCGGCACAGCACAGTCAAACAGAACATGCATTGTGTTTTATAGATCTAGACCAATTCAAGGTCGTTAATGATACATGTGGTCACGCAGCTGGTGATGAGCTACTACGACAGATAGCCTCCCTATTACAAACAAATACACGTTCAAGGGATACGCTCGCCCGATTTGGAGGGGATGAGTTTATTATTTTGATGGAATACTGCTCAGTTGATCAGGCCTTCAAAGCCTGTGAGCAAATAGTCTCGCTGTTGAGTGACTTTCGCTTCCATCACTTGCACTATAGCTTTTCTGTGGGAGGCAGTATTGGCCTGACAATCGTAGACCAATTCACCTCAGATGCCAGTGAGGCCATAAAAAATGCAGATATAGCATGTTATCAAGCGAAGGATGCTGGCAGAAATAGAGTTGAAATCCACAATGAGGATTATAAGCGTCTACGAGAACGCCGAGGTGATACGCAATGGCAAATAGAACTGAATGAGGCGTTGGAAAATAACCGTTTCGTATTATATGTTCAAGCCATAAAGCCACTTCAAGAACCATCTACAAAGCTTAGTTATGAAGTGTTGTTACGATTACAACGAGAGACAGGTGAACTGTCGCTTCCTGGTGCATTCTTACCAGCTGCTGAGCGATATAACATCATCACTAAAATCGATAGATGGGTAATTAAACACTGTTGTGATTGGATTGAAAATAACTCAGCCAAGATGGCTAATATTGCGTCACTCTCTATCAATATATCCGGTACAACATTGAGTGATGAGTCTATTGTTCACTTAATCATCGAACGTCTTAAACGTAATACCATCCCTGCCGAAAAGATTGTCTTTGAGATTACCGAAACGGCAGCGATTGCTAATCTGAGAGCGGCCAGTCATTTTATGAGTGAATTAAGTCAATACGGAGTTAAGTTTGCATTAGATGACTTCGGCAGTGGTTTATCTTCTTTTGCTTACCTCAAAACACTTAAAGTCGATAGATTAAAAATTGATGGCATGTTTGTTAAAGATATGACGGAGGATGCCGTGGACTTTGAGATGGTCAAATCTATCAATCAGATGGGCCATGTAATGGGACTCAAAACAATTGCTGAATTTGCGGAGAAAACAGCAATTATTGAGGCGCTCACTGAAGTGGGTGTGGATTATGCTCAAGGTTATGCTATTGGAAAACCAATACATATTGATGAGGCTTTTGATTAAAAATATTTTTCTTTGTCTGTCGTAACCAAAGTTTATATCGAATCTGAATCTACATTAACTCTCACTCTACTTTCGCAGATTGCCATTAATCGTTGTGCTAGCTGATGATTATCCCAGCTCTCCCAGTACATACTCTTATACAGCAAACGCATTCATAGACATGTAAAGCTCGTGTTGTCAAAAATTTGGCATTGATTTACATGGCATTTCAAATGCGTAATTCAGAGTGATTATCAAGTTTTTTATATTATTAAGTCTATGATATTTATATATTAATTTAAGTTTTAGGAGGAAGTATTTTTAATGGGCACAGTTTCTGCTTATTCCTTTTTGCGATAACAATGGCGTTAAATCCAAAAAACTTTCCTCGTAAAAACACATGGTTAAAGGATATGAAATGAACGGAATTGCCCCCTTACGTGAAAAACTTATTAGTCTCGAACAAAATGAGATGAATCAATACCAGCAACTGAGCACGCATTATGATGCTAAATATAAAGTGGGCTGGTTTTATATGAATGGATCACCACGCCCATGCTTTACACCGACACTACTAACAGAGCTGTCTGATTATCTCGCTGGTGTTAAACGTGATATGGCTACAAGCCATGATGAGAAATACGATTATTTAGTTGTTGCCTCAAAAGTTGAAGGTGTATTTAACCTAGGAGGCGATCTAGATTTATTTACCCAGCTAATTGAGAAAAAAGATCGACAGGCCCTATTAGGTTATGCAATGCATTGTATCGATATCTTGTATGACAATATGCATCATTTTGGCTCTGATTTAACAACAATATCGCTTATTCAGGGCGATGCACTGGGTGGAGGGTTTGAAGCCTCTTTATCCAGTAATATTATTATTGCTGAGAAAGGTGCCAAGATGGGCTTACCAGAAGTCTTGTTTAATTTGTTTCCGGGCATGGGAGCCTATTCTCTGTTGTCCCGTAAAGTAGGAGCCAGAAAAGCTGAAGAGATGATACTGAGTGGTAAATTGTACTCAGCTGAAGAAATGTACGCGCTAGGTGCGGTTGATATTCTTGCTGAGAAAGGTGAGGGGGAACTTGAAGTTTACCGTTATATCAAAAAAGCACAGAAATCCCCAAACACATATCGAGCAATGTCTAGAGTCAAAGATATTTGTAATCCGGTGAGTTATGAGGAATTATCAGCCATTGCCGAAGTTTGGGCTGATGCAGCGCTAAAGCTGACATCAAGAGATTTAAAAATGATGACTCGTTTGGTAAGTCGACAGTCTTCTAAGCAGTCACTAAAAAGTGCTTAGCATTATTCTTTAGCCTGATTTTGATGCGTAGATGATAGCTTCTTTTCGAGGTGGTTGATGGTTTGATTCACTAAATCTTCAATGTCTGATGCAAGTTGAAGTTGTTCG
>DRHY01000117.1 GCA_011052985.1 Methylophaga thalassica | reverse complement strand
TTAACTAATACATGGGTAACAATACCTGATACATCAGCAGCAACATTAATGATATTTGCTCTGACTCGGCCATCTCTGGTCCAAGGAGAATTCATATAGTGCTGCCATAAGTGATAGGCAAGAATGATAGCGACAGTAGCCATACTGGTCGTGATAAAAACACCAATCAGTTTTTTCATAATTTATTGATAGACCCAAAATGCACTAAGTGAATAGATACATACAAAAAGACACAATTTAAATAAAGAGGGATGCCATACATAGCGATACACACCCATACGTCCGATGAGCTTATCTACTAGCCATAACACCAGTAAACTAAGCACAAATAAACCTGTGATTGCTGGAAAGGTGGCACCCGCCAGACTCCACTCACGCAGCATAGTTACCCCCTTCCCTCGATGTGACTGATGATAAGTTAAACAAATGACTGTCTAACACCGTATTACGAATGACATGTAAATGACTCAATAATTGTTTAGGCGGCGATGACTCAAAGCGACTCAGTGTTGATATCTGAGGGCGTAGCCAATCCATCATCGTAGCTAACTGCTCTAAAAGTATGCCTTGCTGCATAGCATTAGGTCTTTCGAATAAAGCGGTAACATACTGTTTTAATATTTCTTTCTGTTGCAACCAGTCATGATTGACAGATTTTTCACTCAGCAATTGTTGTTCTGTTTCTTCCATTTCGATAATGGCATGACCAATAATTTGCACAGCAAAACTCATTCTTATAAGATTTTTATATTGTTCAGGTGAGTCACCCGCAAAGCCATAGCACTGACTCAGTAAATCACGTGTTTGACTTTCAAATCGTTGTCGACGTTGAGCCTGTTTGGGTTTAAATAACGTAGGTATTTGTAGTCGCATTTCTTTATTTAATCTTGACCAGACATAACCATTATCTGCGGGGATGATCACCGTCAAAATAACTGCGACCATGGCTTGGGCCAGCACAAGAGAAATATAGTTATTGATAACCAACTGGGGATCGAACACAGCGGGATTTAACGGCACCGCTCCAAAGGTAAAGAAAATCAGCAAACCCATGCCATAACCAGCAAATTTAGGCTGGGTTGAAAGATAAAATCCCATGACATAGACAGGTGCCAAGGCAAAACACAGTAAGGCAAAGCCATCTATCTGAGGTAATACGACAAGGTTCACTAGACTACCAAGCAGGCAGGCAATGAATGTCCCTAATGTAATTTGTCGAGCAGAACGAGCAGGATTCGGTGTCGTCGTCACAATAGCCGAAATCGCAATTGCCACCATCGCGAAATTATTGCCACTAGGCCATGCTGTGGCAATCCATACACTACCAAAGGTAAGCACAATGAAACTAGTACGCAGCCCTGTAATTAACGCGCCTACGGGGTTCAGCTTTGTTTGAAATCGCGTCGATTCATGCTCATAGGGATGCTGCTCAGTTAAAAGAGACGCCTGTGTATCACAATAGCTACGCATTTCATCAAATAAACGATAAATCAGCTCACATGCGGTATCAAAATCAAGCTTTTGTTGTTCGGATAACAGGACTGTCATTCTCGCTGATTCAGCACGTATCTGCAGTCGAAGATTTTCCTGCTTTGTAGCGATAATGTCGGCAACCTGTTTTGCTTGCTGAGAGGACAATGAGCTGCCTCGATATGGGGCAATGGTATCTTTAACAATGGCTAAACAAGAGTCTATAGCCGTAGTGATATCATTGTCGTAATGCAGTCTTACACGCTGAAGCAAGCTATGCAGTCCAGCGTAACGTGAGGTTAGCTGCATAAACTCTTGATTCAAGCGAGCCAAGCGTTGCTTACGCTGTTTACTTACATAGTCTTCAATGCTGCTGACATTGCGAAGATTTTCCCAGCCAACAGCCTGTGTAGCAAAGAGAAGCATACTGTGCTCATATTGCTGCTGATTGTCTGGTTCAGCTAGATTTTCAAGCACAAAAGCGGTGAACTCGCCGAAACGCTTTTTTACGCTTTGCTGCATTGCTTTTGTTGACGTTTGTGGCAACAAGCAGGCACTAATCACAGAAGCACACACAATGCCCAGGCCAATTTCCAACAATCGCCAGACAGCCATCATGAAAGCCGCATCAGGGTTTTGAACGGCCGGTATACCAATTAACGTGGCTGTGTATCCAGCCAATACAAACGCATATGAACGATAATCACGAAAAGCCATTGCCCCAGCGGCACACAACCCTATCCAAATGGCTACAACCAGTAAAAATAATACCCGCTCTTGAGCGACCAGCGCGACAAGCACCAACATGGCGACACAACCAATAATAGTGCCTAAAAAACGATAGGCCCCTTTGACCAACACTTGGCCACTTTGTGGCTGCATAACAATGATAACGGTAATGCATGCAACGGCTGGTTGTGGCAATTCGAGACGCATCGCTAACCAAAGCGTTAAAAATATGGCAATCAGTCCCTGAATAATGAATAACAAGGTAAGGCCCTCTTGTTTTGCCCAAGAGGCTAATGCCTGTTTAATGCTGGCCAGGTTTACTGACATTAGGGCATTGACCTTGTTGCTATTTGTTCGACTTTAGGGCTTTGTTCGTTACCCACCAATCCCCCACCTAAAGCAATATTCAGCGCTACTGAAGCAGCAAGGACTTCGGCCTGTATGTCTGTTTTAAGCAAACGTTGTTGAAATGCGGCCAGCTTGGCATCGACTATCGGTAAATAGTCAGTTAAACCCACATCATAAGCATCCATCGCATGAGCCACATTAGCCTCTGAAGCCTTCATGGCAACATCGGTACTGTTTAGCTGTTGTTGTGCTGTATGAATAGCGGACAAACTGTCACTGATGTCTTGTATGGCACCACTCAAGGTTGATTTATACTGACTGACAGCGACATCGTATTCAGCATCACGTTGTTTTAATTGGGCACGTATTCTACCTGCATCAAAAATAGGTAAAGAAATGGCGGGGCCAGCATTGTATGTGAGCTTTTCATGGCTCAATACGCTTAACATACCTCCTGTCACCGACATAAAACCGACTGCTGCCGTCAGATCGATATCAGGATAAAAGTCCGCCTGAGCAGCATCAATTTCACTGCTTTTACTGGCCACTAACCAACGGCTGGCAACCACATCAGGACGATGACCTAACAATTCTGCTGGAATGTGGCTGGGTAAAACATCTTGCTCAGAAGCATCTATGTGTGGCGGCTGAAGATGATCAGCAATGTCAGCAGATTTACCCAGTATTGCCGCAATGGCATGCTTTGATTGATCAATACGATCAATAACACTAGCCAGCTTTACTTGTGCATCAGATAAAGACACTTCGGCCTGATGAACCATGACTTTGGTACTCAAGCCCATCTCCAACTGAGCTTGCATAATGTCCAGTCTGTCTTGATAAGTGGCTAGCACCTGCTCGCCTATATCTCGTTGCTGACAAGCTAATGATAACTGGATGTAATAATGCATTAAGCTAGACTCAATATTAAGCGTCGCTATCTGCGTCTCAGCAATCTGTTTTTTGATCCTGCTTAATGCGGCATCGCTCAATGAAGTATTTTTATCCCATATATCGGGATCGTAATAGAACGATATCAGGCCCACATTGTTCCAGCTCGATGTGCCACTCAACTCACCAGGCCCATAAAATGAATCTGACGGCCACTTTTTACGATTGATCGTTGCATCAGCCGAGACTGACGGCAACAAAGCAGCGTCGGTTTGTAAACCTATAGCTAAAGCCATTCGAAGTCGAGCATTCGCTTCTTCTATGCTCGGGCTATCATTTACTGCCTCCTGCATTAACGCATTCAACTGTTTATCGTGATACTGATGCCACCACGTTTGGTTGGGCCAAGCGGCATCATCGGTAAAATGAGCCTGATCGGCTGACAGTGATAGCAGTGTTTCATCAGGTAAACTCGTCTCTGGCGTGATGCCATTCGAGCTAATGCAGGCCGTTAAGCCAAATGTAAGGCTGCAGGTAAGTAGTAACGCTAGTCTTCTCATTTGTTCACCCGATATAACGCTGCATGAAAGTGTGTTGCATTATTTTATTATTAATCTTATGGGTGATAAATAGTGGTTATTGATATATATTATTACAATAAATGTAACAAATGAGATTGTCGTATGAATACATTAGATGCCATGCATACCTTTCTACAGGTAGTGCAGTCCGGCAGCTTTACACGAGCAGCTGAAAAACTAGAGAGCAGTGGTGCTAATGTATCCAGAGCCGTCTCGGCTTTAGAAAAGCATTTGGGCACACGTTTACTCCATCGCACAACTCGTCAAATAGCGCTTACAGAAGCAGGTAAGCGTTATGTCATACGCTGTGAAGAGATTTTATCCAGTGTTGATGAGGCTGAAGCCGAAGCGCGTCACGCTCAGATCACCCCTGTTGGACGTTTACGCATCCATGTGATGCCAGCATTGGCTAACCACTACATTGTCAAAGCCATTGCGGCATATCGTCAGTTATATCCGATGGTCAGTTTTGAAATGACCTTAGCTAACCGAATTCCAGATCTGATAGAAGAAGGCTTTGATGTATCGATTGTGATGGCACATCAATTACCTGATTCTAGTCTGATATCGAAACCTATAGGTCAAACCTACAGTGTGTTATGTGCTTCACCCGATTACCTTGAGCAGCATGGTATTCCCACTGAACCCAAGCAACTTGAGCAACATGAATGTTTAAGCATGCAATCGACGGTATTACCACTCGATTATTGGGAGCTGGAGAGTGACTTCGATCAACACATCGTCAATCTCACTCACTCTCCATTTACGGTCAATGTCGGCAGTACGCTCAGGGAAGCAATTATCAATAGTCTAGGTATTGGCATGATTCCACTGTTTTCGGTACATGATGATTTACATGAAGGTCGCTTGGTACGTGTGTTACCGGACTATCGAGCTAAAACCTTTACAGTGCATGCTCTGTATCCATCAAAAACCTATATTGATGCAAAAACAACGACATGGATCACATTCTTATCAGAATATTTACCGCAACGATTAGCCGAAGATACGACGATGCTAAGCGTGAAATGACATGCTTGTTGATACTGTACCTAGCTCTGACAAAGCTAGGTACGCTACAGATATTGTTTAGCCAAAAAAAGCAGGTTTAATTTGTTCGCACCATTCTTTTACACGTTGTTCAGTCAGTTCTGGTTGGCAATCATCATCTAAGGCCAAACCAACAAAGGTCTCTTTGTTTTCAGTTAATGCTTTTGACGCATCAAATTCGTAGCTAGTTACTGGCCAGTGACCAACAACCTTAGCTCCTTTAGCAACAACCTTTTCATGTAACATTCCCATTGCATCTTGAAACCA
This sequence comes from Methylophaga thalassica, assembly GCA_011052985.1. Taxonomy (GTDB): domain Bacteria; phylum Pseudomonadota; class Gammaproteobacteria; order Nitrosococcales; family Methylophagaceae; genus Methylophaga; species Methylophaga aminisulfidivorans_A. Next base: position 2,420 of record DRHY01000117.1, on the reverse strand, counting down.
TTCTGCATAGGCAAATTGATCGCCCATCCCAACAAACGCAACCGTTTTATTGCTAAAGTCTGTCGTGTCAATCTCATCCCATACATCTTGCCAGTCAGCCTGAACTTCACCATAGTCCCACGTGGGCAATGCAAAAATCAGCTTATCAAAATACTCGAGAGCGGCTAAACCAGCATCCTTAACATCGAATAATTCCGTTTTGTCACTACCTAAATACTGATGAATTTTGTTAGCGGCATCTTCGGTATTTCCGGTGGTTGAGCCATATACTATTGCGACCATTTTTACCTCAACGAATCATTTAAATCTAAATGATAATCATTGTTATTTAATAAATCAAGGCATGGATATACATACCCTAGTCACTCATAGCGAAATAGAAGGCTTAAATTCTATGTTGGCTTTATGCGTTAAGCGTATTTAGATAGATTTTTCGAGTTAATTCTTCGATATTGATCGGTTTTGATAAAAAATCATTCATGCCGGCAGCAACACATTCTTCTCTATCAGCCTGGAGAGAGTTTGCCGTTAGTGCAATAATAGGAATGGTTGGGGGGTTACAGCCAGAATGACCCAAGCGTATTTGTCTGCTCATCTCATAGCCATCCATTTCAGGCATCTGACAATCTAGCAAAATTAGGTCAAATTGTGTTTTTTGCAATGCTGCCAGTCCCTCAATACCATTCGAGACAGACTCATACGAAATGTTTAAGTGTGACAATAAATGCTCTGCGATTATTGTATTAGTCATATCGTCTTCTACCACTAAGACATTTAATTGGGAGAGTGAGTCGAACTCATTATTATCAGCTTGTTTAGTAACGTGTCCATCAGTGGAGACTGTCTCAAGCATCACATCAAAACTGAATGTACTTCCCTTACCCTCGTGACTGGATACAGTAATGTTACCGCCCATCGCTGAAATTAACGCCTGAGAAATACTCAGACCGAGGCCTGAGCCACCAAATCGCCGATCAGCTTGTGTTTCGAATTGTTGAAACGGCTGGAACAAATTACGTCGCTGCTGCTCAGTCATACCAATACCCGTATCACTGATAGTGCAATGTAATTTCACTAGGTTGGACTCAATAATTTCAATATGCGCTAAAACCTGTATTTCACCAGTAAATGTAAACTTATCCGCATTACTCAGTATGTTGAAGAGCACTTGTTTTAGCTTAGCCTCATCTCCTTTTACGATGAGGCTAGCATCCCAATCATGAGCAAAAAGGAATTGCTTTTGGCTCGTTTTATTGGCATTTTCGAACATATTCATCAAGTCCAAAAAACACTCTGCCAGACGAAATTCCTCCTGAAGTACGTTTATCTCACCTGCGTCAATACGTGAAAAAGTTAAAATATCTTCAATCACGGATAGACCTATGTGGGCACTCTTTTCAGCGATACTAACCTGCTTCATTAATATGTCATCATCCGCATTCAATTTTATCACCTCCAGCATACTTATAACCGCTGATACTGGGGTTCTCAGCTCATGTGTCATATTGGCTAAAAACTGAGACTTTATTGCACTCTCATTGGTGGTGATGATCGTCTCAAGACGCGTATTGATGGTCTCTTCCACTTGCTTTGCAAATTGCTTAAGCACTACCAGTTGTTTATCCGTTAGCGTGCGAGCTTGTTGATCAATAAGACAAAGGCTACCAATGGCATAGGTTTGATTTTCATATTTAAATGCAATCGGCACACCGGCATAAAAGACGATATTAGGTTCACCAGCTACTAATGGATTATCGTGAAAGCGTTCATCTAATCGAGCGTCCTCAACGATCAACGCACTGTCATGGAAGACCACATGACCACAAAAGGAAATATCTCGATGCGTTTCACAGGCGTCAAGGCCTTGAATAGATTTAAACCATTGACGATTCTTATCTATAAGTGAAATGGCTACAATCGGCACATCAAAACTCATCGCGATAAGTTGAGTTAAGTTTTCAAAGACAGCTTCTCTGTCAGTGTCTAATAAACCCGTCGCCTGAAGTGCACGCAGCCTACTGACCTCATTGTCTGGTATTTCAGGCACAATCATTACAACATATCCCTTTTGCACAACATATTCACTTTGAATTTAACCATATTAAGTGGCACTATACAATTCATTATGTGTATAACAACTTATTGAATTATAGGAATTTACTATCACTCAAAGAGGCTTACTCAAACTTGGTTTTTTCGTTATTGTTACGCCTATTTGAATACGTTAACCAATATAGAATTGGCAACACAATCAGCGTCAGTAAAGTAGACGAAATGATGCCACCGATAACCACGGTTGCCAGTGGTCGCTGAACTTCGGCACCAGTGCCGGTATTCAAGGCCATTGGAATAAACCCTAAACTGGCTACTAATGCTGTCATCATTACTGGTCGGATACGTAGTAATGCACCATCAATAAT
>DRHY01000116.1 GCA_011052985.1 Methylophaga thalassica | reverse complement strand
GTTGACGGTATGCTTGAAACACTCCGTGAACAACGTGCGACTTGGGAGCCACTTAAACGCGGTGCCAAAGAAGAAGATGGCGTAAAAATTGATTTTGTTGGCTCTATCGATGGTGAAGAGTTCCCCGGCGGTAAAGCTGAGAATTTTCAAGTAATCATCGGTAGCGGAAACATGATTCCTGGTTTCGAGGAACAATTGATTGGCAAAAAAGCTGAGCAAGACGTCGAAATTAAAACAACCTTCCCAGAGGATTACCACGCTGAAAACCTAGCAGGTAAAGAAGCTACCTTTGCAGTAACAGTTAAAGAAGTGGCTAAGAAAAAGTTACCTAAGCTGGATAAAGAGTTTGCTGAATTATGTGGTGTGCCGGAAGGTTTGGCTGCATTGAAAAAAGAAGTTCGTGCCAACATGGAACGTGAACTTGAATCAGCACTTAACACGTTAAACAAACGTGCAGCTATGGATTCAATCGCAGAACATAACGAAATCGCTCTTCCTGAAGCACCCGTCGAACGTGAAGCTGAGTATCTATTAGAGCAAGCTAAAAATAATCTTCGTAATCAAGGTGTTAACGTTGACGGAATTCCGTTCAACATTGACAACTTCAAAGATAACGCTAAAAAACGCGTTAAACTAAGTCTTATTATTGGCAAAATTATATCTGATAATGACATCAAACCTGATGAAGACCGTGTTAAAGCCGCTATCGATTCAATCGCAGCAAGTTACGAAGATCCAGAAGAAGTGATAACCTACTATAAAAACAACCAAGATAAACTTTCTGAAATTCAGATGACGGTTGTGGAAGATATGGTTGTTGAATGGATCTTCGACCATGTTAAAGTAGAAGAAAGCACATCTACGTTTTCAGACGCGGTTAAATCAGTATCGAATTAATCTAGTAATCTGACGTAGAATACAGCCTGTGCTCATTTAAAATGGGCATGGGCTGTTTTTTTATTGGGATTTTGACTTTAGGACACTTATGACAAATACATTCTCAACTGATGCTAGCAATTCTATTCAGAATGCCTTGGTACCGATGGTTGTTGAACAAACATCTCGTGGCGAACGTTCATATGATATTTACTCTCGCTTACTTAAAGAACGTGTTATTTTTCTAGTAGGTCCTGTTGAGGACCAAATGGCAAATTTAGTCGTAGCACAGTTGTTATTTTTAGAATCAGAAAATCCTGATAAAGACATTCACCTTTACATCAACTCACCTGGTGGTGCCGTAACAGCTGGAATGGCAATCTACGACACAATGCAATTTATTAAACCAAATGTAAGTACACTTTGTATTGGCCAAGCAGCAAGCATGGGCGCTGTTTTACTTGCAGGTGGTGCAGAAGGTAAACGTCATTGCTTACCAAACTCTCGCATTATGGTTCATCAACCACTAGGTGGTTTCCAAGGTCAAGCTTCTGATTTTGATATCCACGCTAAAGAAATTTTGAGTATTCGTGACCGACTGAATGGAATTCTAGCGAAACATACTGGTCAAGATATTGAATCAATTAGACGTGATACAGATCGTGATAACTTTATGAACGGCGAGCAAGCTGTTGATTATGGTCTGATTGATTCAGTCTTAGAATCTCGTCCTACAGAATAAGACTATCGAGTCGATAAAATTAATACATTGATGTGAAGCAAGGTTGTAATTTATGAGCGATGATAAAAATAACGATGACAAACTGCTGTATTGCTCTTTCTGTGGAAAAAGCCAGCACGAAGTAAAAAAACTAATCGCAGGTCCATCAGTATTCGTATGTGATGAGTGTGTGGATTTATGCAACGATATTATTCGCGAAGAAATGCAAGAGTTATCTGCTGATGAAGCAGAAAGTAATTTACCTACTCCCCGCGAAATTAACGATGCCTTAGATAACTATGTTATCGGTCAAGAGCGTGCGAAACGCTATTTATCTGTCGCTGTTTATAATCATTACAAGCGTTTACGCAGTGGTCACAAAGATAATGATGTTGAGTTATCTAAGAGTAACATTCTTCTTATTGGACCGACAGGCAGTGGTAAAACACTACTTGCCGAAACATTAGCTCGTCAATTGAATGTTCCCTTCACAATGGCTGATGCTACTACATTAACTGAAGCCGGCTATGTTGGTGAAGATGTCGAAAATATCATCCAAAAGTTACTTCAAAAGTGTGACTATGATGTTGAAAAAGCAGAAACTGGCATCGTTTATATTGATGAAATAGATAAGATTTCACGTAAGTCAGATAACCCATCTATTACCAGAGATGTTAGTGGTGAAGGCGTTCAACAAGCATTGTTAAAGTTAATAGAAGGCACAATTGCCTCTGTTCCTCCTCAAGGAGGTCGTAAGCATCCACAACAAGAATTCTTGCAAGTTGATACCAGCAAGATCTTATTTATCTGTGGTGGTGCTTTTGCTGGGCTCGATAAAGTTATTCAAAATCGTAGTCGTAAAGGTGGCATTGGCTTCTCAGCAGAAGTGTCTAGCATCGATGATTCAAAACCCTTTGGTGAGTCATTGAAATCTGTTGAACCTGAAGACTTGATTCAATACGGTCTAATTCCTGAGTTTGTTGGCCGCCTACCTGTGGTTGCTACATTAGAAGAGTTAGATGAAGCTGCATTAGTACAGATCCTAACTCAACCTAAAAATGCACTAACAAAGCAATATCAACAATTATTTGACATGGAAGGTGCAGAGTTAGAGTTCCGCGAAGATGCTCTTCGTGCTATTGCTCGTAAAGCAATGGAGCGTAAAACAGGGGCTCGTGGTTTACGATCTATCATCGAGAATGTCTTGCTGGATACGATGTTTGATTTACCATCGGTAGATAATGTTGCAAAAGTCGTT
>DRHY01000115.1 GCA_011052985.1 Methylophaga thalassica | reverse complement strand
GAGAAGAGCAAGAGGGGCGTCTGAAACAGTTTTTATCTTCAGTCGATGCCGATGATTTAGAGCAATTGATGAACCGGCTTCGCGAGTTTCGGCAAATAGCCAGTTTACAAGTAGCCGCTGCTGATGTGACGGGCGTATTGCCCATCATGCGCGTAGGGGATCAATTATCGGAACTCGCTGAAATTCAATTAGCCCATGTTTGGCGTATTGCATGGGAGCACCTTGTGAGTCGCCATGGTTACCCCCCTATAAGCGATAATTCTAGCGATATTAGCGAATGTGGCTTTACCATTTTGGCCTATGGCAAGCTAGGCGGTTTGGAACTGGGGTATGGCTCAGACTTAGATCTGGTGTTTATTTTTGATGATGAACAACAGGGAATGACCAACGGTGAGAAACCTGTTGAGCTCATGGTGTTTTATACCCGTCTTGCACAGCGGATGATTCATCTATTAAGCACGGTCACGCCGGGAGGGGTATTGTACGAAGTAGATATGCGCTTGAGACCAAGTGGGGCATCGGGACTACTAGTCAGTCCTCTATCTGGTTTTGCTGATTATCAAAAGAATGAAGCATGGACGTGGGAGCACCAGGCCCTAGTTCGAGCTAGAAATGTCGTTGGAGACAGCCAACTTGCGCAAAAGGTCGCTCAAATTCGTCAACAAGTATTGTCTATGCCGCGTAATGAAGAAACGCTTGCTGAGCAAGTTAAAGACATGCGGAAAAAAATGCGGCAGCAGTTGGATAAGAGTGAAAGCCAACTATTTGATCTAAAACAAGGTAAAGGTGGTATCACTGATATCGAATTTATGGTGCAATATGCGGTATTGGCTTGGTCATCGCACTTGCCTGAATTACGTGTTTACACGGATAATATTAGGATCATAGATGCGTTGGTCATCTCGAATAAGCTGACACCCGAAGAAGGGCAAACGTTAGCAGATGCCTATCGCTATTATCGAAACAAGGCCAATCACTGCTTTTTGCAAGAAAAGCCCGCCCTGATTTCGACAGCGTTATTGAAGGATTATCCTCAGCAAGTGCAGCAAATTTGGCAGCGCTGGTTGGGTGATATCTGAACTAGTAATACGATTAAACAACGAACTTGGAATAAAGCATATGGTAGCAGCAACAATGGCAGATCGTGACGGCGTTATCTGGCTAGACGGCAAACTTGTCCCGTGGCGTGATGCCAAAGTCCATGTCCTCACGCACACACTTCATTATGGAATGGGTGTGTTTGAGGGTGTCAGAGCATACGAAACTGATCAAGGTACTGCTATTTTCCGTATGCAAGAGCATACGGATCGTTTATTTCGCAGTGCTAAGATTTTGGGTATGAACATGCCCTTTGATAAAGACACGATCAATGAAGCACAGCGAACAGTGGTTCGTGACAATAATTTAGCTTCAGCTTATATCCGGCCCATGTGTTTTTATGGATCAGAAGGCATGGGTATTCGTGCTGACAATTTAAAAACACATGTCATGATCGCTGCTTGGCATTGGGGTGCATATCTTGGTGAAGAAAATATGGAAAAAGGTATCCGCATTAAAACCTCTTCATTCACTCGCCACCATGTCAATATCACGATGTGTAAAGCAAAAGCGAATGGCAACTACATGAACTCAATGATGGCGCTACAAGAAGCAGTCAATTGTGGTTATGACGAAGCGCTTTTGTTAGATGCATCTGGCTTTGTCTGTGAAGGCAGTGGTGAGAACTTCTTTATGGTGCGTGATGGTGTGCTTTATACACCTGAATTAACGTCTGCACTAGAAGGTATTACCCGTGAAACCATCATGACGCTAGCTCATGATATTGGCTTAAAAGTAGTTGAAAAACGCATCACTCGTGATGAGGTTTATATCGCTGATGAGGCTTTCTTCACCGGCACCGCTGCTGAAGTAACACCTATCCGTGAGTTAGATAATCGCTCTATCGGTAATGGTGGTCGCGGCCCCATCACTGAAAAATTACAAGCGATGTATTTCGATCAGGTATACGGTCGCAGTGATGTCTATAAAAACTGGAATACACTAGTCGCAAAATAATACAAAAGCATGATCAGACAGCGACGTCAGGCAATGCATAGAATGAAAAAAAGAGGTTAGACAGTACAATGGCAGGTCATAGTAAATGGGCAAATATTCAGCATAGAAAAGGTGCACAGGATGCTAAACGTGGCAAATTGTTTACCAAGCTGATTCGTGAAATTACCGTTGCTGCAAAAATGGGTGGCAGTGATGCCGCTGCAAACCCACGTCTTCGGGCAGCAATCGATAAAGCGCTTGGCGCAAATATGACAAAAGATGTCATAGAGCGAGCAACCAAACGTGGTGCCGGTGAGCTAGATGATGTCAACTACGAAGAAATTCGCTATGAAGGCTATGGCCCAAGCGGCATTGCCATTATGGTTGACTGCATGACAGACAATCGTAATAGAACGGTAGCGGCTGTGCGAAATGTCTTTACAAAACGTGGCGGCAATATGGGTACTGATGGTTCTGTTGCCTACCTGTTTAATAAAAAAGGCATTATTTCATTGCCTGCGGGCACGGATGAAGACACCATTATGGAAGCGGCTTTAGAGGCCGGTGCAGAAGATATTGTCACCAATGATGATGGCTCAATTGATGTGTTTACCTCGCCTGATGATTACTCAGTGGTGAAGGATGCGATTGACGCAACCGAGTGTGAAGTGACCTCATCGCAAGTCACCATGCATCCTGATATCTCTGTAAGTTTAGATTTGGATGATGCTCAAAAAGCCATCGGTATGATTGAAGCGTTTGAAGAATTAGATGACGTGCAAGATGTTTACTCAAATGCTGATTTTTCTGATGAGGTCATGGCTCAGCTAGAAGGCTGAACCACGCCTTTATGCCAAGAATTTTGGGAATTGATCCCGGCTCGCGGAAAACAGGTTTTGGCATAATTGAACTTGAAGGGAAACAAATAAAACACGTTGTCAATGGTCG
>DRHY01000114.1 GCA_011052985.1 Methylophaga thalassica | reverse complement strand
GCATTCACAAAACTTTGGTCTTTATATTTGAACGGTACAACACCACAACCGCCATCACATTCGATATCCATACATACCCATTTATTCGGATGGGCATGAGCAGAACCAGCAAACTGACGCATATTATCGCCAGAAGCGGTCACCGTTTGGCCAAATAAAATCTGACCGACATCAACAGTGATATTTTTATTGCGGTTAATTGATTCCGCAATTTCAGCTGCACCCGACGAAAACTTAAAGTCACCTTCGGTACCATAGCTATGAAACTGAATATGAGTTAAATGCATTGGTAAGCCCTCGATACCTTGAATGGTATCAAGCGTTGTATCTTTGTTACCTGGCACACCTAAATTACAACCATGAACATGCAATGGATGTGGGACACCCAACTCCGTTACAGCACGTGAAAGACGCATCAGAATTTCACGTGGTGAAACATTGTAATGGCTATTTTTTTCGTCTAAATCTAGTTTGCGTTGATTAAATTTAAACGCACTAATACCACCTGGATTAACCACTTTAAGGCCAATTGCTTGGCTATGGGTTAATGTCCATGCAACGTAGTTATTAATCGCTTCTTGATCTTCATTCGCCGCCATCATGCGTAATAGGAAGTCATCACTTCCCAGCATGGCGTAGCCACCTTTATCAATGATCGGTGTGTCATGCATTTCCATATGGGCTTGACGTGCATTCACAGGCATAACAGCGGGTTCAAACCCGGCTGTATAACCCATTTCAGCATAGCGATAACCCGTTGTTAAGGTACTTGGTGCCGCATGTCCACTACCACTTCGCATCAATTCTGTTCTGGCGATTACCGATTCAGCATGATCTTCCGGCAACATGGTTCTGGCAATATTCACTTTACCGCCGCCGATATGTGTATGCATATCGATCGCGCCAGACATAATGACTTTGCCACGAACATCAATTTCTTCGTCGATTTTTCCATCGCTTGGTGCTTCTACAATACGTCCATCACGAATGTAGATATCACGTACTACATCATTTTGCCCATGCTCTGGGTCAAAAATGCGTCCGCCTGTTAATTTAGTCAGCATATAATTTCTCCGGTTACAGGGCTTTCTCAACAGCAGTCAGTACATCAAAGGCACTGGGTAAGCCACTGTCACGCAATTTGGATAGAGGTAAAGCTACTGAACTATCACAGCGGAATGTCCGCCCCACATGGTCAATACCTGGCACACCTATGGGGATGAATACCTCTGGCTCTTCGTCGAATGTCATCCCAGAACGACCAATCACGATAGTCGTCGCAGATGATTTGGGCGGCGTCAGTTTCGTATTAAAACTCGATACCCAGACTAAACAATCCACCTCACCGGCCGCTAACATTCGAGTGCCGCGATTAAGATAAGGGTCGTAGTCAGGCATATTTCGGCTGAAGCTAACGCGCATTGGGTAACCTGATTGCCAAGATGACACGGCATTGACCGTGGTATCCCCTTCTTTACCACCAAGCATAAAACCACTGCTACGGGTAGTTAGGTTAATTTCTTTGATCATCTCGCAAATGTTTTGCACCGTAACTTCGGCATGATCCATTTTTAATTCTGAACCTGACCAAGCCAGCACGGAGTACTTCGCGTTATTGAGTTTATCTGCCAATGTTGTGAGTTCTGCTGTTGGGATGCCACCAACCGATTCTGCTTGAATGGTTTTGCCCTTAACTAAAGCACGCAGAACAGAAACAACTTCAGGCAAATCATCATAAGAACAATCAATCACCTTCGCTTTTTTACCACTGGGTGAGGTTGAAGCGTCACCAAATGGAGCTTTACCTAAATAGATAATTTCGCGAGAGTCAATTTCTTGGCCAAACATACTTTCTTCTGGCCAAACAGCTCGCTCGAAAAAGCGTGGGAAGCCTGCTTCAATATCGGTTCCAATAACAAGAAGTAAATCAACACGATTCCGGACTTCAGTCAGCGTGGTGGTCATATACCCCGTATCTTGAAGAACCAATATATTTTTGAAAGCATTATCAGAATAGAAGCTATCAACGGTAGCCCTGCTTTTATCCGCTAGCGCCATCGCTGCGCGTGCGCCATTTAAATCCGTCGCCATCCCGCCAATAAGGGGTTGCTTGCTAGCATTCATCAGCTCCGCAATATGTGAAACGGCTTGCTCAAGTGAAACGTCTTTCCCTTTTACTCGTGGTGAGGTGTCAGTCAGCGGCGTTTCAAAACCATGCTTAGTGACCGAATCGCCGTTTTCTTTAATGGCGATTGAATTACCATTTACTTCGATGACTAAATCATCAGAAGCAATACCACAGAAGGGACTAACGACATCATGAAAGGTGCTAGCTTCTGTACTGTCCGTCATGTTGGTGTCCTCAATTACATCAAATTACAAAAACTGAAACTTGCCATTTTTGATAATTACTACCCTGACAATGACGACAACGACATCATTAACGCTAAATTATCAATTAGGTTTTGCTTTTTAATAACAATGAATCAATATCATTTTCACGCAGCTGCTTTTGCATTGCATCCGCTTTATTTCGTCCTACTATAGGACCAACTTGAACACGATGCCACGTATCTTTGTTGTCTATAGTAACGCTCTGAACTTTAGACTCAATACCTAATAGGGCTAACTTTGCTCTAAAGCCATCGGCATCACTCATTTTTCTAAATGAGCCCACTTGTAACATAAAATTAGTTTGAGGCTCAGGCTCAGTCGTATTAGTCGACGGTTTAACCGTTTCAGGAGGAGATGTCGCGACCGGTTTTTCAGGCACATTTTTCTTATCAACCACCACTTCCATTTCTGGAAGTAAGGTATAAAAATCAAATTTTGGCTCTGCCGGTTTTTTTACATCTTGTTTTTGAGGATTTTTTGACGGACTAGTGCTGACCTTGTCCTCTGGCACATTATCTTTGAGATGAAGTAAAAACATCACAAAAGCACCTACAGCAAAGCTGAGAATCATCGGTCCCCACGGTAAGGACCGTGATGGTTTATCGTTTCGAGTATTTCGTTTAGCAGCCAATGTTCACCTCTTACATTGACTCAGGTGCAGAAACACCCATTAAACCAAGTGCATTAACAATGACTTGTCTGACCGATGAAATCAGTATGAGTCTTGCATGACTAAGTTCGACATCATCGACAATAAACTGATGTGCATTGTAGTAAGTGTGGAAGTCACGTGCCAAATCATTCAAATAATGGGCGAGCAAATGTGGCGTGTAATTAAGCGCGGCAGTTTCAAGTACTTCGGGATACTTCGATAACATGGCAATCAAGTTTTCTTCGTGTGACTCAGTCAACTTATCGAGATGTTCTAAAGCAAGATTGGTATTAAATGTCTGACCACGTTCAGCAAGTTGTCTGAATACACTGCAGACGCGAGCATGGGCATACTGCACGTAGTAGACAGGGTTATCATTACTTTGTGATTTAGCCAGTTCCAGATCGAAATCCATGTGTTGATCGGCGCCACGCATCACATAAAAGAAACGTGCGGCATCTTTACCAACCTCTTTACGAAGCTCACGCAAGGTGACGAATTCACCACTTCGTGTCGACATACCTACTTTTTCAGTACCACGGTATAAGACCGCAAACTGAACAAGCAATACGCTTAATTTATCTGCATCTTGCTGCATGGCTTCAACAGAGGCCTTAACCCTTGCGATATAACCATGATGATCAGCCCCCCAGATATCAATAATGTGATCAAAACCACGCTGATATTTGTTTAGGTGATAAGCAATATCTGAGGCAAAGTAAGTTGGCTGACCGTTATCACGAATCACAACACGATCTTTTTCATCACCATAATCGGTCGATTTAAACCACCAGGCGCCTTTTTCTTGATACAACTTACCAGATGATTTTAATACCTCAACGGCTTTGTCTACATCACCCGATTCCATCAATGAACGCTCTGAAAACCACTGATCGTATTCTGTACCAAACTCAGCGAGATCATTACGAATATCGCCCAAGATTTCAGAAATGCCCTTATCAAAAATAATGCGGTAGTTTTTATCACCTAGTAAGCGTTTAGCATTATTGGTTAGATCATCAATATGTAGTTCTTTATCGCCGCCATCAGGCTCATCAGCTGTTATCCCCTCAAATACATCTGAAGCGGGATGTAAAAACTGATGGTTATATTCAGTCTTTAGTTGCTCAGCGATTTGATGAACATATTCGCCTTTGTAACCATTACTTGGGAATGTGAATACCTCACCACACGCATCTAGATAACGTAACCAAACACTGGTTGCCAAAATATCCATCTGACGACCAGCGTCATTGACGTAATACTCACGATGAACATCAAACCCAACGGCTTTTAATAAACTACTAACGACAGAGCCATAAGCAGCACCACGTCCATGACCGACATGGAGTGGCCCCGTTGGATTTGCAGAGACAAACTCAATTTGGACTTTCTTAGCTTGACCAACATTACTCAGTCCGTACTGATCATTTTTATCAAAAATATCTTTTATCACTTGCTGATTAGCTTCAGCTGTGAGGAAAAAATTAATAAAGCCCGGCCCAGCAATTTCTACTTTTTCAATGAAGTCTGCATGGGGAATAAGGTCTATGATGTCAGCCGCTATTTGACGTGGATTCATTTTGGCTGCTTTTGCCAACGTCATAGCAATATTACTAGCAAAATCACCATGTGATTTATCTTTAGTGCGTTCTATCTGGATATGCGTTAATGGTGAATCAATCGCGTTTTTTTCGGCAAATGAGGATAAAGCTTGGTCTAGCAGGTTTTTCAGCTGTTCTTTCAACGTTATCTAACCTTGAATGCAAATTGAATAGTGTCGGGCATTTTAACTGATCATGTGCCGTGATGACATCCTTGTTTCACATCTAAAGTAAACAGACGATGTTCTACAGAATATCGACAGGGTCTACATCAATTGACCATCTCACTTTTCTAGCCAGTTTATGTTTCTCTATTTCAGGTAAATATCTATCGAGAAGTTGGTGAAG
>DRHY01000113.1 GCA_011052985.1 Methylophaga thalassica | reverse complement strand
CTAGCCAGAGCGCTGGCGGTGAATCCTAGCTATATTGCTTTGGGTCCTATCTACGAAACGACCAGTAAACAAATGCCATTTTCACCGCAGGGCGAAGAACGGCTTCGTCAATGGGTTGATCTGCTTGCTGATGACTACCCTTTAGTCGCTATTGGTGGGATCAACTTAACAAGAGCTAAAGCATTGAAAAAAACTGGAGTGGGATCGGTAGCGATGATTACGGCCATCACTGAAGCAGCCGATTATCGTGAGGCCACCAGAGCATTCATTGATGGCTGGCAATAATCTCAGATTATTCTCCCCACTTAGGGGCTAAAGCTGAATCGCTAGCCGATTTAGCTGACTTATAGTCAATGATTTTGCCATCTTCCGATAGTGGCTTTTTGAGTCCAAAAGTCATATCTGGCGGAGCGGCATATTCTTGAGTGATAGTGTCTGTTTTATATCGCTTATTTTGATTGGACAACTCTTGTATTTGCTTGATGAGTTCTCGATTATCCTGACGTTCTTTACTCAACCTCTGCTGTAACGTCGCTACTTCATCAGTGTCAGATTCTTCATCCTGCTCAGGATTGACGAGCTTATCAATGGCATCTGTCTGCGTTTTCATCTTCGCGACATCAGTGTCAGCATTGGATGTGTCTATTTTGGGTGAATTATCTTGATTCATATCGTTGTTGGCCGATTGCGATATTTTAGCTATATCAGGGTCGCTTTCGCCGGGTTTGAGAATAGTGGGAAGTAAAGCGCTCTGTTCCTCTTCATCTTCTGCAAAGTCATCATCTATGGCAGGTAATGCTGAGTCCTCCTCGTCATTCAAGTCAATAGCAGGGAGTGCTGCCTCATCATCCGTCGTATCATCAATAGGGTCAAAGTCGGGCTCTTCATCGCCTACAAGGCCGGACTCTGTATTCTCAGCAGTACCAGAGTCTTCTTTGTCTCCCGTCAGAAAGAAGATAGCCGCTACACTGATAATAATGACAACAACAAGAGCAATACTAATTTTAATAATCAGTGACTTAGATAGACCAAATATTCCTTTTTTAGATGCGCTATTTTTGGCAGCATCAGCAGAGGTTTGTTCATCCGATGTTGTATCATTTTCTTCAGCCATTTTTTCTCACAAAGTCACCGTAAGTTAATACATATCGTTAATATCGGCAGATCAAAAAAAAACTTTGCTTTACTGATTCTCGCTAAGAAGGTAGACGTTTCTCATCAAGACTGCCATTTACTTCAGGAGGACTGGTTTCTGCTGGGCTAGGATCGGTTTCATCTTGAACCAATGCCACTATTGTCCAACCTGTTTCTGGTTGTGGTGTATCGATGACAGTAAAAAATCGAAGGCGCTTGCGAGCGTTGAAAGCAAATAATGGTGTGGCACGTCGTCCATGTTCACGAGTGTAGTCAGCAAAATTAAAGCTTTCTGACAGTTTTGTTGTTTTAATTTTTGCGCCTTTAGCAACTAAACTCGCTAATTTTGCATAGGTGATTTCATTGCCAAAAAGTACATGTGATTCATGGCTGATGGCTTTGCGAGACTTCGCCGGGCGACGCTCTTTATCTTTTTCTTTATCGGTAGATAGAAAATAGACTTTATTAGAGCCAAATTCACTTTTATAACGCATACCCGCCAACGCATTCAATTCGCTTTGTGGTGTTAATGCCAGCATTTGCCCCAAACCAATGAGATCTAGATGACGATCAGCATGCTCTGAGGTGGCGTTACCATAGTAGGTGTCTAAGCCACTCATACGGGCTTCCTTAACGTTACTCCAGCTGCCATCAGTCAGGCGTGTTCTGTAACCATTATCATTTAACGCTTGAGCAATGACACGAGCAACAGAATTCGCGCCAATGATTAAGAAACCACTATCATCAGGCTCTGCTACACCGAGGCGTTTGGCAATGAATTTTGACGTTGAGCCTTGCAGAAGCACAGTACCTATGATGATGGCGAAAGCTAATGGGACCAGTAAGTCGGCTTTTTCATAGCCAATATCTTGCAGGCGAAGTGCAAAGAGTGCACTCACCGCGGCAGCCACAATACCGCGTGGACCGATCCAACTTATCATCGCTTTTTCCTGCCAACTTAAATCAGAACCAATTGATGTAATGAATACTTTTAATGGCCTAACTACAAATTGAATGAACAAAAACAACAATACGGCACCCATACCCAGTTGAGTGAATGACGCTAGATTGAGGCGGGCAGCTAACAAAATAAATAAGCCTGATATGAGGAAAATACTCAGATCTTCTTTGAAGTCTAAAATGTTCTCAACAGACACATTTTTCATATTGGCTAGCCAAATACCTAATACGGTGACAGTGAGTAGCCCGGATTCTTCCGATATTTCATTGGAGATGGCAAACGTCCCAAACACTAAAGCCAAAGCGGCGACATTTTGAAGATATTCAGGCAGTAAGTGTTTTCTGAGAATAAGACCAAACAGATAACCAGCCGACGCACCTATTGTTAATCCAACAATTATAGTTTTTGCGAACATATACGCTGTGTGGCCGATATCTACATGACCTTGGGCTTGCATTGAAAGCAAAACCTCGAAGACTAAGACAGCAAGAATGGCGCCAACGGGGTCAATTACAATGCCTTCCCAACGTAAAATATTAGAAATTTTAGCGTTTGGACGAACTGTTCTCAGCATGGGCACAATGACTGTTGGACCAGTAACTACCATGATAGCACCAAACAAAATAGCTAAACCCCAAGGGAAATCAAGTAGCAGATGTGTGGCAATAGCTATGCAAGTCCAGGTGATTAGTACACCTAAGGTAAGGATATTTCGTACCACCTTTTGCAAACCACGAATATCTTCAAATTTAAGGGTTAAACTGCCTTCGAAAAGAATGACTGCAACAGCGAGTGAAACGGTAGGGAAAAGTAGGTCACCGAAAAGTTGTTCCGGATCTAACCAACCAGTGACTGGGCCTAATACGATGCCTGCAATTAGCAACAGGACAATGGCGGGTAATTTAATCCACCATGCTAGCCACTGACAAAGAATAGCGACTATGCCAATAACCGATATAGCCATTACAGCTTCATGATTCATGCAATTCCTTTTAGCTCTTTTGAGCAGATGTAACACTTGTGGGCGATAATACTGACATTAAACGCAACTCAGATAAAGTCTTCAGCGGGATAAGGTGATTTCAGCTCGT
>DRHY01000112.1 GCA_011052985.1 Methylophaga thalassica | reverse complement strand
GGGCTGAATAAAATGCTGCCTAGCATCATCCATTTGAGTGAATTCACCTTGCGTACTCCCATCAACAGTAATTTAAATCAAAGCTGAGCAATTTTAAGGAAATTCTCTGCGGGTAAATGGGTTATTTCACCTAATTGTGCGGCAATTGGCTTAATTTACCTGGATGCAAGGAGTTAAACGTATCCATTTTGTGCCAGTGAGGTGATCTCAGCATTGCCGACGATAATGTGATCCAGCACGCGGATATCAACTAACTCAAGTGCGGCTTTTAACCTGTCAGTAATGCGTATATCTGCTTGACTAGGCTCGGCAATCCCAGAAGGGTGATTGTGGGCAAGGATCACCGCTGATGCATTGTATTTTAAAGCGGCTTTGACGACTTCACGAGGATAAACACTGGCGCTGTCAATCGTGCCACGGAAGAGCTCGTCAAAGGCCAAAAAATGATGTTGGTTATCGAGGAATAAACAGGCAAATACTTCGTGTGGGTAGGCACGTAAACGCTGTTTGATATATGTCATAGTTGTCTGACTATCCGTGAAAGCATCGGTTTGGAGCAAACTGGACTCAAGGTGGCGCCGGCTCATTTCCAACACGGCTTGCAATTGCACATATTTTGCCTGTCCTAAGCCATGGCCCTGACAAAAAACAGCCTGTTCGGCTTCCATCAGCGCGCGAAGCGAGCCAAATTCGCTCAGTAGTTTTCTGGCTAAATCAACTGCAGAAAATCCGGTCACGCCAGTACGTAAAAATATCGCCAGTAATTCTGCATCTGACAACGCGTTTGCACCCAGCATGAGTAGCTTCTCACGCGGGCGATCATCGGCAGGCCAATCCTTGATTGCCATGATTCACATCCTTGTTAAATCGACTAATAACACTATATTTGTAGTTATTAGTAAAAACAATCACTTGTATGTACTAATGAACTAAAAAATAGTATGCTGTGCGCCCTTTTACATTAACTGAAATTATGGCTGGCAAACTTTATATAAGAACGTTCGGCTGTCAGATGAATGAGTATGATTCATCTAAAATGGCAGAAGTCCTAGCGGCGTCACATCAACTAGAACCTACCGATGACCCTAAAGAAGCGGATGTGCTTCTTCTTAATACCTGTTCGATTCGTGAAAAAGCACAAGAAAAAGTGTTTCATCAATTGGGCCGCTGGAAACGCTGGAAAGACACGCGACCAGAGCTTGTGATTGGTGTGGGTGGATGTGTTGCTAGCCAAGAAGGTGAAGCAATTCGCAAGCGTGCCCCATATGTTGACCTGATCTTTGGTCCACAAACCCTGCATCGTTTACCAGCGATGTTGGAAGAGGTCAAAATCAGTCGTAAACCCAGTATCGATATCTCCTTCCCGGAGATTGAAAAATTCGACAATCTGCCTGCCCCGAAAGCCGATGGCCCAACAGCCTTTGTTTCTGTGATGGAAGGCTGCAGTAAGTACTGTACCTTCTGTGTTGTGCCATACACACGTGGTGAAGAAGTCAGTCGTCCAGTGGGGGCCGTGTTACGTGAAATTCGTCAATTGGCAGCACAAGGTGTACGTGAGGTGAATTTACTGGGTCAAAATGTAAATGCCTACCGTGGTGAGATTGATGAGGATGAAACGGCTGACTTTGCGCTGCTGATTCATTATGTTGCCGCAATTGAGGGTATTGAACGTATTCGCTTTACCACCTCACATCCAGTTGAATTTTCTGACAGTCTGATTGAAGCTTTTGCTGAAGTACCCGAATTAGTGGATCACTTGCATCTGCCTATCCAGTCGGGTTCAAACCGTATCCTTACCATGATGAAACGCGGGCATACCGTTGCTGAATACAAAGAGAAAATTCAGCGCCTGCGTGAAATTAGGCCTAATCTCAGCATGTCGAGTGACTTTATTATTGGTTTCCCGAACGAAACTGAGGCGGATTTTAATGCCACGATGGAGTTGATTAATGAGATCAAGTTCGATCATTCCTTCAGTTTTGTTTATAGCGCCCGACCAGGTACTCCAGCGGCGGCATTTGTAGACTCGGTACCAGAAGAACTGAAAAAACAACGACTGCAAATTATGCAAGATCGTCTGCGTGAACTTGAAGACGAACACGCCAATGCAATGATTGGTAACGTGTACCGCATATTAGTCGAACGCGAAGCCCATCGTGGTGGTGGTGATATGGCTGGTCGTACTGAAAATAACCGTGTAATCAACTTCCCAGGTGACAGTAGTTTGATTGGTCAGTTTGTTGATGTACGGGTCGAAGAAGCCTTCACCAACTCACTTCGCGGTGAACTTGTTGCTGAAAGCATCGCTGTTTAAACTATTTGGAATCTATTGTGACTCAACCCTCCCCAGCGCTTGATAGCATCAGCTTTGAGCTTAGTCCTGCTGATAATCCTCGTTTGTCCAATTTATGTGGAAATATGGATGAACATCTCCGAATGATGGAGCGTGGTTTTGGTGTCGAAATCAATAATCGCGGTATTAAATTTCAGATAATTGGGCCAGCAGAGCAGTTATCGCTGGTGCAGGAAACCATCCATGACCTCTATGCAGAAACCGCACAGTCGATATTGACACCAGAACAGATTCATCTGGCTATCCGTAAAACCGGTGGCGATGCTGTTGCGACCGAGGTGGAGCCAGATAAAGAAGTCATTATCAAAACCAAACGTGGATTGATTAAAGCGCGTGGTGAAAATCAGCAAGCCTATCTGCGCCGCGTCATGACGCATGATATTAACTTTGGCGTTGGCCCTGCAGGTACGGGTAAAACCTATCTTGCAGTAGCCTGTGCAGTTGAAGCCTTAGAGCGTGACTTTTGTCGTCGAATTGTTTTGGTTAGACCGGCGGTCGAGGCAGGAGAGCGTCTTGGCTTCCTACCTGGTGATTTAGCGCAAAAAGTTGATCCTTATTTGCGACCTTTGTTTGACGCCTTATATGAAATGTTAGGTTTCGAACGTGTGGCTAAATTGATGGAGCGAAATGTTATTGAAGTTGCGCCATTAGCTTACATGCGTGGGCGTACGTTAAACGAGTCATTTATCATTCTCGATGAAGCGCAAAACACGACTGTTGAACAAATGAAAATGTTTTTAACTCGTATGGGCTATAACTCAACAGCGGTGATTACTGGTGACATTACCCAAGTAGATCTGCCCGGTTCACAGCGCTCTGGTTTACGTCATGCGATTGAGGTGTTAAAAGGAGTTGAAGGGATTGGTTTCAGCTTTTTTCAAGCCAAAGATGTGGT
This sequence comes from Methylophaga thalassica, assembly GCA_011052985.1. Lineage (GTDB taxonomy): Bacteria > Pseudomonadota > Gammaproteobacteria > Nitrosococcales > Methylophagaceae > Methylophaga > Methylophaga aminisulfidivorans_A. The sequence goes on along the minus strand of DRHY01000112.1, from coordinate 655 downwards.
GAGACATTCACTCGTGCAAAAAGTGATTTTGGCCTACGATAAGGCGAATGAAAACGCATGACAGTGATGGTTGATTATCAGTGTGCCTATGAGGGTGCTTTACCTGACGAAACCTTATTTACCCAGTGGGCTAAAGCCGCTCTCTCTGAAGTAGTGGGTGACTGCGAACTGAGCATTCGAATCGTTGATGAAGACGAAAGTGCGGAATTAAATAGTCAATACCGCGGTAAAACGGGCCCAACGAATGTGTTGTCATTCCCTTTTGACGCCCCCGTTGTGCTTGAACCCCAATTATTAGGTGATTTGGTCATTTGTGCTCCAGTTGTAGAGCGCGAAGCCAAAGAACAGAAAAAAATAGAACAGAACCATTGGGCACATATGGTGATTCATGGTTGTTTGCACTTATTAGGTTATGACCATATTGAAGATGACGAAGCAGAAGTGATGGAAGCCCTGGAGGTGACACTTTTGCAGAAACTGAATATTACTAATCCTTATGAATGGCACGGTAACGAATTATGAGTGAAGGGCGACAGAGTCGTTTAGCAAATCAATCTTGGGTACGTAGACTGAGTAATCTGTTTATGGAGCCGCAAGATCAAGAACAACTTATTGAGTTGATTCGATCAGCATCGGAGCGGCACATCCTCGATTC
>DRHY01000111.1 GCA_011052985.1 Methylophaga thalassica | reverse complement strand
TTTACGGGTATGAAAGGGTTGGCAGCAATCCTGGTAAAGTCTATCGTTGGAACATGGACAAAGCTTATTCATAGGCTTCTTGTGGAATCTGCATAAGGTCTGGATAAATAAAGCGATAGTTCAATGCCTGTTTCACTTTTGCATTGTTGACGATTTTATAGTGAAGCGATTCTTCTTCAATAAACTCAGGAACAGGATAGCCTAACTGTTGACTGGCAAAGGGGTAGAAGTCTCGTTTAATTGGATGAGTGTCAGCGCAACCATTAAATGTTTGTCCCCACGCATCCTGTTCAATTATGCTATTTATGATGCCTATACAGTCGGCCAAGTGAATTAAATTGACAGGCGTATCACCTTGTTTCACTTGTTTGCCGCCCCTAAAGAAACGACCTGGGTGACGGTTAGGGCCAATAAGCCCACTGAAACGTATTACGCTGGTCTTAAACCCAGAACTCGCCTTAAATGCATTTTCAATTTGAAAAAGAACACTATTTTCATCTTCTAGCTTATTATCCTCAGCGACCCAGTCATTAATGTTTTGATAAACAGAGCTAGAACTCACAAATAAAACGTGCTGGATTGGACTATGCTCAATGCCTTCAATTAAATACTGGTAAGCGGCTAAATTTTTATTAGTAATATTCACAATCAAGGTATCAGCTGACAGAAAATCGCTAATAGATGTCTGTGTTTCAGTATCAACGAGATAACAGTCGAATCCTTGAGCAATAAGTTTTTGCTGTTTTTCTCCTTGGCGTGTTGATACTTTGATGGTGTAGTTATGTGACGTAAAGTGTTTGGCTAATGCTAAACCTAACCAGCCGCTACCGAGAATACTCAGAGTATTAATAGGTCCTCTCCATTTGATTTATTGGTGTGATGCCACCATTATCTATCAAATCAACTCACTGGTTAAGCAACCAAGCCCAATAATTTAAGATGAGACTCTATGAGCGCACCTGATCTGTCAACGTTATTTTCTGGAAAACTCTTTACCATCGTCTTTTGGTTGTTACTGATGGGCTCATTAACATTATTTTTTAATGGTTTTATCACCCAGAGGGACAATCCCAATCAATCACTGGTCACGCAGACAGGAACAGGTGAGGTGGTCTTGAAAAGAAATCGCTCAGGTCACTATTTAGCTCCTGGTTTAATCAATGGCTATCCGGTTAACTTTTTACTCGATACCGGTGCAACGAATGTCAGCATTCCTGCAAGAGTAGCTGAGGCGGCTCAATTGCAGAAAGGACGCCGTTTTATGGTATCTACAGCAAATGGTGTAGTGCCTGTGTTTCAAACGGATGTTGCTTCAGTTAGCTTGGGCGGGATAACGCTTAACCATGTTGATGCGAGCATTAATCCGCATATGGATGATGATGTAGTGTTATTGGGAATGAGTTTTATGAAACATTTAGACATGACTCAGCGTGAGGGGGTACTCACGCTGCGTATTCCCTCATCAGGATAAGGCTATTTTCACCACTTTCATGTATTCAAATTGCATGCGGGCAATTTCTTCTTTCTCGGGATAATAGACGATATCGACTCTAGCACCTTTGAGGGATTTATATTTTTTACGGCGACGGTACTTGTAGGGTACCTCCTGACCTTCTATGGTAACGGTGTTTAAAATCCATTCACCTTCTTCACGTTGCACGTGAGAGGCTACTTTCTGCATAGTGGCATGCGTTAAATTGTCATTCTCAGCGAGCCATTTTTTTGTTTTTTTAGCTGTCATGTTGGTAACGTCGATGCAAAATGCCAACGCGTTCTACGTAGACTTTTGTCTCTGAATAAGGAGGAATGCCATTGTATTTCTTAACGGCATTTGGGCCAGCATTGTAAGCCGCTGTCGCTAGGCGAACATCGCCATCGAATAAGATTAACAGTTCGGCCAAGTATTTAACACCACCTTCAATGTTTTGCTTTGCATCAAAGGCATTTTTAACCCCCAGTTCATCAGCCGTTGCAGGCATGAGTTGCATCAACCCCTGTGCGCCAGTTCGAGAGATTGCATCAGCTTTGAAACCAGATTCAGCATGCATAATGGCTCTTATTAGGGCTGCATCTACATCATATCGTTTGGCATAGTTTTTCACTTCTTGCCTATAAGACGTCGTATTGAGACGGATGGTATGCCAATTAATGCTTGATGACGGATTACAGGCGAAGCAGCTATATTTTAGGACTTCATAGTTTCCATGCTGAGGTTTTTGATCCGAAAACACATAACCTTTACCCGTTTGTGATTTGTAAATAACGGTGTGTTTAGACACGGACTTTTTAACATTACTAAACTCAACTGAACCATCGTTGTTATAGATACGCTGAATGTTTTCCGCATAAGCGGGATGAAAACATATCCCGCTTAATACGTAAAATAACAAGCCAAGCTTGATCGGCATAGGATTACCAATAACGACCTGAGCTGGCGATAACGATTACCACTAAACCTATGATGAGGTTGAGTAAAACTAATTTACGAATTTTGGCTAGTGACTCACCAGCCGTTATCCAGTCTTGGTATAGTACGCTGTTTTTGAGTTTTTTATAGGGATTAAAGAAGACGTGCATGAAAATCAACATCATGAATATACCCAGCAACAGCATGATATGAACATGTATACCCACACCATTGATACCTCCCATACCTCCCAGTGCAGGAATCATCCAGCCACCAGTGACAAGTAAGGTAATAAGGCTTAGCCACACCCATTTGAAGAAGCGCTCAAATATCGCCGTCCACAAGGGTAAGCTTTGTTCGGGTTTTAGTGAAGAACCAACAACAGGACGTAGTATCAAATAGGCGAAAAACATTCCGCCGACCCATATTACTGCTGCAAGTAAGTGAAGAGGGATAGCAATACTAATCATCATGTTGTCCTATTAAGTTGTTTTTGAAAGGTTAAGATCGGCTATTTTTATTGACCATTCCTTTGGTCCACTCTCATGTACTGATTGACCATCGCTATCAACGGCTACAGTGACTGGCATATTCTCGACATAAAACTCACGTATAGCTTCCATACCTAATTCTTCAAAGGCGATAACACGTGATGATTTGATGGCTTTGGATACTAAATAGGCGGCGCCACCAATGGCAATAAGATATACAGAATGATGTTTTTTTATAGCTGCGATGGCTTCTTGCCCTCGCTCAGCTTTACCAATCATACCGAGCAGACCAGTTTTCTCCAGCATCATTTCAGTAAATTTATCCATTCTTGTTGCTGTTGTTGGACCTGCTGGACCAACAATCTCACCTTTTACAGGATCGACTGGGCCAACGTAATAAATGAAGCGATTAGAAAAGTCTAGACCTTCAGGTAAAGGCTCATCACTGGCAAATAAATCGGCAATCTTTTTATGTGCGGCATCACGTCCAGTCAGAAAGTGGCCGCTCAATAAAAGTGTTTCTCCTGGCCGCCATTCAGCAATATCTTCTGGAGAAATAGTGTCCAGATTGACTCTTCGGGTGTTTTCAGCCGCTTGCCATGTTATATCAGGCCAGTCATCAAGTGACGGTGGCTCAAATGCCGCTGGCCCCGAACCATCCAATGTAAAGTGAATATGGCGTGTGGCGGCACAGTTTGGAATCATCGCCACCGGTAATGAAGCCGCATGTGTAGGATAGTCACTGATTTTGACATCTAGTACGGTGGTTAAACCGCCCAAGCCTTGTGCACCAATACCTAATTTATTCACTTTCTCATAGAGTTCTACACGCAACTTTTCAGTCGTTGTGGCTGGGCCTCGCTGAATTAAATCTTGTATATCAATTGGGTGCATCAAAGCTTCTTTAGCCATCAACATAGCTTTTTCTGCGGTACCGCCGACACCAATACCTAACATGCCAGGAGGGCACCAGCCAGCGCCCATAGTTGGAACCGTTTTTAATACCCAATCAACCAAACTATCACTTGGATTTAGGATAGTGAATTTTGCTTTGTTTTCTGAACCGCCACCTTTTGCAGCGATTAAGACTTCAACACTATCACCCGTCACTAACTCCGTATTAATTACTGCTGGAGTATTATCTTTTGTATTGTTGCGAGCACCCAAAGGATCTGACACCACTGAGGCCCTGAGCACATTATCAGGATGGAGGTAGGCACGACGAACACCTTCATTCACCATGTCTTCAAGATTCATCTCGGCTTGCCATTGGACATTCATGCCCACTTTTATGAA
>DRHY01000110.1 GCA_011052985.1 Methylophaga thalassica | reverse complement strand
GTCCACGATCTTGTAGGTTGAAGATAGCAAATGCTACAGCTTTACCGACGCCATTAGCAATCAACACACCATTAATACGTTTACCAAAAGTGCCCACCTTCATTGGTGCGTAATGATCAAACACACTATAGATTAAACCAGTACCTTGTGTCGCGGTTAAAAACTCGGTACGGAAGCCAATTAGACCACGTGATGGGATAATAAAGTCTAAACGAATACGGCCTTTACCATCAGGCACCATGTTTTTCATGTCGGCGCCACGCTCACCCATTTTCTCCATGATAGTGCCTTGGTGCTCTTCTTCGATATCTATAGTGACAGATTCAAAAGGCTCTTCTTTATGGCCGTCAACTTCACGAATAATAACTTCAGGACGAGAAACCCCAAGCTCAAAGCCTTCACGACGCATATTTTCGATTAGTACCGATAAATGGAGCTCACCACGGCCTGACACACGGAATTTGTCTGGATCAGTTGGAATTTGTTCAACACGAAGTGCCACATTATGAATCAACTCACGTTCAAGACGTTCTTTGATTTGACGAGTAGTAATGAACTTACCATCCTTACCAGCAAACGGTGAGTTATTAACTTGAAACGTCATTGTTACTGTTGGTTCATCAACAGATAACGGCGGTAACGCTTCTACTGCACTCGGATCGCACAATGTATCTGAAATGTTTAGAGGGTCCAAACCTGTGAAGGCGATAATATCGCCAGCTTGCGCATCAGCGACTTCTTCACGTTGTAACCCCAAAAAGCCCATGACTTGTTGAACTCGGCCATTACGTTTATTACCTTCGCGATCGACAACAGTAACGGGAGTATTTGTTTTAACTCGGCCACGCTCGATTCGGCCAACACCGATAACACCAACATAGCTGTTGTAGTCTAATGAAGAGACTTGCATGCGGAATGGACCGTCGGCATCAACGTCAGGATGGTTTACTTTATCAACTACAAGTTCGAATAATGGTGTCATATCACCATCACGAACAGTATCTTCAAGACCAGCAAAGCCATTCAAACCTGAAGCATAAATAACGTCGAAATCTAATTGTTCGTCTGAAGCATCAAGGTTCACAAACAAATCGAATGTTTGATCCAACACCCAGTCAGGACGAGCAGAAGGTTTATCAATTTTGTTAATAACGACGATTGGTTTAAGACCTAAAGCCAACGCTTTTTGTGTTACGAAGCGCGTTTGCGGCATTGGACCTTCAGATGAGTCAACCAGTAACAATACTGAGTCGACCATTGATAGAACGCGTTCAACCTCACCACCAAAGTCAGCATGGCCTGGGGTATCTACGATGTTGATGTGGTAATCATTCCATCTAATAGCCGTATTTTTTGACAGGATGGTTATACCGCGTTCGCGCTCGAGGTCATTTGAGTCCATCACACGTTCTGTTAACTCTTCGTGTTCACCAAATGTGCCTGATTGGCGCAAAAGTTGGTCAACAAGTGTTGTTTTACCGTGATCGACGTGGGCAATGATTGCAATATTGCGAAGTTTTGAAATATCTCTTGAATTAGTCATTATGATGAATTCTGTAAAAATAGCATGCCATGCATGCGGAAAAAAAAGCCCGCAGGCGCTTAGTTGAACGTGTCAGACAAATGAGGTTGTAAAGTAGCAAGCATATGGCTATGAATCCCAAAACCTGCAGCAATAACATTGCCTTTACCAAAGAGCTTATCAGTACCGGCAAAATTAGTGACAACACCACCCGCCTCTTCGACAAGTAGTAGACCGGCGGCCATATCCCAGTCTTGCAGACCAATTTCCCAGTAACCATCAAGCCTACCTGCTGCAACATAGGCTAAATCTAAGGCAGCAGAACCAGTGCGACGAATATCCGCCACTTTAGGAAATAATGCTTGTAAGCTATTAAAGTAGGGTTCGTTGTATTGTGGATACTTGAAAGGGAACCCTGTTGCAATCAATGCGCCATCCAGCTCTCTACGTTTAGTCACACGTAATCTTCGGTCGTTTAGTTGCGCACCATCACCGCGACTAGCAGTAAAAAGCTCATCACGCTGAGGATCGTAGATACATGCATGTTCTACACGTCCACGAACTTTGACGGCAATCGAAACACAGTATTGAGGGAATCCATGGAGAAAATTTGTCGTACCATCCAGAGGATCGATAATCCACACCGTCTCACTGTCGCCTGCTTTGCCCGACTCTTCTGCCATGATGGCATGTTCAGGGTAGGCTTTTTTAATGACGCTGATAATCTCTTCTTCTACTAAACGATCTACGTCTGAGACGTAGTCATTACGACCTTTGGTAGTAACTTCAAGGTGATCGACATGTTGCAAAGAACGCATGATTAGGGAGCCCGCATTTCGCGCAGCCCTAATGGCGATATTAAGCATTGGATGCATAAACAAATTTTTCCAGAACAATTGGTGCTAAGGATGAACCAATGTTTTTTTGTACATTAGCTTCAATTCAGCTGCATATTATAACAACAATTTCTTCAACTAAACTGAGCTTTATCATTTTAAGTCTAATATTTTTATATTTGCCAATAGACAGTAATTTTTTTTCTTGCTAGCGTATGTCACATGTTGCGGATTTAGCAATATAATGGCTATGCCACATTTAATTGGTATCTTAAGGAGATAAACATGAAATCATTAGCAAAATTAGGTGCTGTAGTTCTTCCATTAGCGATGTTAACTGCTTGTGCAAACACTGCAGAAATGGACATGCTGAAAGCATCTGTAGAGTCAGCTCAATCAACTGCTGATTCAGCTTTAGTTGCTGCTCGCAACGCTCAAAGCACTGCTGATACAGCACAACGTACAGCATCTGATGCAGAACTTGCTGCTGTTAAAGCACAAACAACTGCTGATGAAGCTCAATCAACTGTCGAAGAATGCTGTGCAAAAATCGATCGTATGTTTGAAAAAGCAATGAGCAAATAATCGAAAGATTACCTCATAAAAAAGCCGGGAGTTTAGCCCGGCTTTTTTTTGCCTGAAGAAAATAGCTTACAACGCATCACTCGAAATCTGCGTAACCCAGACTGTCACACCCGACTGCTCAGTGATTTTTGTAGCGGCAGATTGAGCTTCCTCTTGAGAGTTAAATGGGCCTACCAATGTCTCGCCAACAGCACCATCTCTGACAGGCCAAAATAAGTCACTCATCGCTAATTCATCAATGGCTGCACGTACTTTTTGGACGGCTGTTTTTTTGAAACCTCCATGAACAAACCAGACGTCTTTCGCTATGTCGAGCTCTGCTTCACCCAATCTTTTTACCACACTGGTTTGCTCGCGGACTAAATCTTCAGTAAAGGCCCAACCAGCATTAGAAGGTAATTTATCTTGTGCAGTTAAAATTGCTGACACCATAGGGGTCATATTCAGACCCTGACGCTTATCGATATCGCTATGTGGTGTATTCGATTCTAAAAAGAGCTCACCATCACGTACCCCTGCTTTTTCCGGTTGATAAACGATATTCACTGGTGTACCTGATGGCGTCGCATAAAACATGTGTTCAATGT
>DRHY01000109.1 GCA_011052985.1 Methylophaga thalassica | reverse complement strand
TTTTTGATGTACTAGTAGAGCCCTTAAAAACAGAGCTTGAAAAAACCTATTCAGCGCCGTTTTCAGATCGTCTCTATGTCAAAGAAATTCAGAAATCTGCTGATGGCAGACTAAATTACGATTATCCGAAACTGAAATATGGTGCTTCGCATCTGAGATCGATATCTGAACGGACGGATGATATTCAACAAACTATCCTTGAAGCAATGTTATTTGCTGTATTCATTAGTTTTGTTATTTATCTGCTTCATTGTGCCGTTTCGGCAAAAGCCAATATCACTCAACTTCCTCATCATGCTAAACGCATTATTCTCAATCAATCTGCCTATCCTCTCTATACATTTTACTTCACGCTATTATTGTTAAGCTTTTTCATATGCTGTGTGGCCTTTTTAAGCGCGGGTTATCATGTGTTGGGCACGGATAAAGTCGGACAGGATGTGCTTTATCAAGCGCTGAAAAGCATTCGTACAGGGCTTGTTATTGGAACACTAACGACTTTAGTGATGTTACCTCTGGCCATTCTGCTGGGTATCACCGCTGGTTATTTTCGTGGTTGGGTTGATGATATTATCCAGTACATTTACACGACATTAAACTCCATCCCTGGTGTGCTTCTTATCGCTGCTGCAGTATTAATACTGCAGGTATATATGAATACTCATCCAGAGCATTTTGCGACCATCGCAGAACGAGCTGATATGCGTTTACTATTCCTTTGCATAATACTTGGTGTTACCAGCTGGACTGGCTTGTGTCGTATTCTTCGTGCTGAGACCCTAAAACTTCGCGAAGCCGAATATGTCCTAGCTTCCCGAGCATTAGGTGCGGGTAATTTCAGTATCCTACGTAAACACATTTTGCCAAATCTGATGCACTTAGTGCTGATCTCTGTTGTGCTTGATTTTAGTGGTCTGGTTCTCGCCGAAGCGGTTTTATCTTATGTCGGTGTAGGGGTTGATCCATCAATGATTAGCTGGGGGAATATGATCAACAGCGCAAGAATGGAAATGGCACGTGACCCGATTGTATGGTGGTCGCTAACCGCTGCCTTTGTTTCTATGTTTGTACTCGTGCTAGCGGCTAACCTATTTGCTGACGTTGTCAGAGATTCTTTTGATCCTAGAATGCAGGTGAGACAATGAGCAGCACTGCCTTACTCGATGTTAAAGGGTTAAAAACCTGGTTCGGGGGAGAAAACCATCCCTTTAGAGCGGTTGATGGCATCAGTTTTTCACTTAATAAAGGGCAGACTTTTGCTTTATTAGGTGAGTCCGGCTGTGGTAAGTCGATTACTGCCTTGTCCATACTCCGACTAAATCCTTCTCCTGCTAGCCGTATCGTGGCTGGTCAAATATGTTTGCAAGGTCAGGATTTACTCACATTATCTGAAGCCGATATGGAAGCTATTCGTGGACATCGGGTGGCGATGATCTTCCAAGAACCGCAGAGTTCATTGAATCCTGTATTAACTGTTGAACAGCAAATTACAGAGGTACTGCGTTGGCATTTCACTATCACAAAGCCTGATATGCAGGCTCGTGTTATAGAATTATTAGATGCGGTGGGAATCCCAGATCCTGAGCAGAGAAAGTCAGCTTATCCTCATCAACTTTCTGGTGGCATGAAGCAACGCATCATGATTGCAATGGCGTTAGCTGGTGAACCAGAGTTACTAATTGCTGATGAGCCAACCACGGCTTTGGATGTGACTATTCAAACCCAAATATTAGATTTACTCAAAGCCATTCAGCAAAAAACGGGTATGGCGATTTTGCTAATAACCCATGACCTTGGTGTTGTTGCTCAAATGGCCGATCACATAGCCGTTATGTATGCTGGTCAAATCGTAGAAATGGCTGATCGTGATACTTTTTTTAAGCATAACCAACATCCGTATACTCAAAAACTTTTTGAAGCCTTACCTTCTGAGCAAAAACGTGAACAGAAATTAACGATAATCAGAGGTAGTGTGCCGCCATTAGACACACGCTTTACTGGTTGTCGCTTTGCGGAAAGATGTGAGCTTGCTTGGGAATATTGCCATGAAAATTTGCCGGTTTGGCTAGGAAATGAATCTCACGGTGTCCGCTGCCATCTATACGACCCATCTGTCACTTCTGAACGAACCCAGATAGAAAAAAAAATACATAAATCGAATTTATCTATGGTGGTGCCAGCAGAAAAATCGTTACTCGAAGTAGATAATCTCAAAATATATTTTCCTATCAAAAAAGGACTGTTCCAGCGAACAACTGGACTTGTCAAAGCCGTTAATGATGTAAGTTTACGTATTCGAACTGCAGAAACCTTAGCATTAGTGGGAGAGTCAGGTTGTGGGAAAACAACCGTGGGCAAGGGCATATTGCAACTGTTACCTATCACTACCGGAAAGGTTCTTTTTCAAGGTACTGATATCACCCGATTATCAACAGGGGCTATGCGTTTGCATCGCAGTGCAATGCAGATTATTTTTCAGGATCCCTTTGCGTCGATGAATCCTCGTATGACGATAAACAACATCATCAAAGAGGGGATGCTTACATCATCCGTTAAAGATGAGGCTGAGCGAGAATTAAAAGTGGACGAGTTATTGGTTCGTGTAGGATTACGGACAGATATAAAATATCGGTATCCACATGAATTTTCAGGAGGACAACGTCAACGTTTGTGTATAGCTCGTGCGCTTGCAGCTGAACCTGAGTTGATCATTTGTGACGAACCGACTAGTGCCTTAGATGTATCAGTGCAGGCACAGATATTAAATCTTCTTCGTGATATTCAGCATGAGTTTGGCTTATCCTTCTTATTTATTACCCATAATTTGGCGGTTGTCGATTACTTAGCACACCGTGTAGCGGTAATGTACTTGGGCCGGATTGTTGAATCAGGGACTCGCGAAGATGTGCTGAATTCTCCCAAACATCCCTATACACAAGCCTTATTGGCTGCAGTGCCTAAAATAGAACTTTCGGCTCATGGTGCAGCGGCGGCGGTAAAAGGGGAGATGCCTTCACCATCTAATCCCCCCAGTGGTTGTCACTTTCACCAAAGATGTTCTCATGTGATGCCTATGTGCTTGGAGACTTATCCTAAGGTTAGTAGGTTATCTGATTCACATGAGGTGTCATGTTATTTATATGAGGAAAAAAATGGATAAAACTACACAAACTGAACTTGAAGCTGCTGCATTTAGACGTTTAGTATCACATCTTCAAGAGAATACTGAACTGCAAAATATTGATTTAATGAATTTAGCTGGATTTTGCCGAAATTGTCTTTCAAAGTGGTACTTGGCGGCGGCAGAAGAACAAAAAGTCACTATGGATTATGAGGAGGCTAGGGAGGTTATCTACGGTATGCCCTATAGTGAATGGAAAGAAAAATACCAAAAGTAATTAAGAAAAAACCTACCAGAGTCAATTCTCTGGTAGGTTTCTGAGTTTCTCGGCTAGAGATTTTACATCGGTATTGTGTTGTTCTTTTGGATATATATTTGTAATCGTTTTGATTGTTTTTCGAATCTGTTGAAGGTAATTACGGCAGCAACGACAAATCATCAAGTGCAGTAATATACCAATACGTTTTTTTAATGGCAGGTCACCATCTAGGTAGTTACTAGCTTCTTCAGCAACATCTTTGCATTGAAACATGTGTCTAGTTATCCCTGTAGTTTTCTATTGTATGATGCAACGTTGTTCGTGCTCTGTGTAAAAGTACTCTAACGTTAGACGCACTTAAATCTAAAATGTTACAAATTTCTTTCATCTCCATACCTTCCATATCGTACATAGTCAATACAGCACGTTGATTAGCAGGTAATGAATTAAAACGCTCTTCTATAATTGCCTGTAATTGCTCATTTTCAAGTAAGGCATCAGGGGTATCCTCCTCCCACGGCAAAACATCATCCAGCCGGTGTCCTGTGTGGTCAAATTTATCTGCTGAGATCGATTCCCAGCCATCATCAAGCGATAATTGTCGGCTTTCCCTACGTACGCGAGTTTTCGCGCCATTACTGGTGATCTGAAGTAACCACGTCTTTAGACTTGATCTACCTTCGAATTTAGGGAGTGCTTTGATTGCTGATACCCAAGCATCTTGAACGACTTCATCAGCAAATGCTTGGCCAATAATGGCTCTTGCAACAGATAGCATCAAACTATGGTATGTACCAACTACTAATTCAAAAGCAGCCGAATCTCCTTTAATCAGCTGCTCTATTAACTCTTTTTCATTAGTTTGGTCACGCTTGAAAATTTTTTTCATCTATTTTGTAACAATCCTTTTACAGCCTCGTCTACATTATCAAGACTGGTCGATGAATACTGGTCTGGTACATACACTACATTAAATAAGGATAATTACATTATGTCTAACTCAAAAACAACAATCGCTTTAGCTGCAACAGCAGCAATGACTGCTGGTTTGGCATTAGCCCCCACGCTTGCAAGTGCAGATTCAAACCCATTTTCCTCAGTTGAACTGAGTAGTGGTTACATGCAGTTGGCTGAGCACCATGCAGAAGAAGGTAAATGTGGTGAAGTAAAATGTGGTGCTGATAAAAAAGCAGAAGAAGCAAAATGTGGTGCTGACAAAAAAGCGGCCGAATCTAAGTGTGGCGCAGAGAAAAAAGCAGCTGAATCTAAATGTGGTGCTGATAAAAAAATGGATGAAGGTAAATGTGGCTCTAACAAATAATCAGCGTCTTATTTGAGTCATACAAATAGGGGCTCTATGAGCCCTTATTTATTTTATGGAGAGATTAATAATGTCAGTGACAGCTTTTTCACACAGTTTGTATAAGCTATTCAATCAGACGAGAAAAATTGATTTTCTTGCACCACTTCTTTTACGTGCCTATCTCGCCCCTGTGTTTTGGGTGGCGGCAAATAACAAGTGGAACCCTTTTGATTCAGGAAGCTCGTTGAATAATACTATCGACTGGTTTGGCAACTCTGAATGGGGGCTGGGTTTACCATTTCCTGAAGCAATGGCTTATATGGCATGGGGTGCAGAATATTTTGGTGCAATTTTATTAGCGTTAGGATTGGCTGTTCGACTGATATCGATACCGCTTATGTTCACTATGCTTGTCGCAGCTGTATCTGTGCATTGGAAAAATGGTTGGCAGGCAATACACGACCCAATGAGTCCTTTTGCTTCTGCTGATGTCGGAGAAGCTATTGACCGATTACATAAAGCTAAAGAAATTTTGCATGAATATGGCCATTATGACTGGCTGACCCAGCATGGAAGTTTAGTCATGCTAAATAATGGTATCGAATTCGCTGCCACCTATTTTGTGATGTTATTAGTCTTATTTTCCATTGGCGGCGGTAAGTTTTTTAGTATCGATTTTTGGATAAAAAAACAGTACCTAACTAAGTGAGGTTTATATGATTTTTTTTCGTAAAAAAGCATCTTGGGAAATCCCAGAATCTGAGGTGACCGACTACAAGGTCTACCAAAATCGACGTCAGTTTCTCAACAATAGTTTAGCTATTGGTTTAGCCGCGGCATTGCCATCGACCAGCTACGCTATTAGTAACGATCAAGTAGAGTCATTAACAAATCTTGAAAAAAGTTCCTTTTCTTCAGATGAAAAGCAAACGCCATTTGAGTCAATTACTACCTATAATAATTTTTATGAGTTTGGTACATCAAAAGAATCACCTTCGCTGTACGCCACTGAGTTTCCAGATAGAACAAAACCATGGAACATCACAATTGACGGTGAATGTGATAAGCCCGGTACATACGATTATCATGAACTTATCAAACCCTTCGCATTAGAAGAACGAATTTATCGTATGCGCTGTGTAGAAGGTTGGTCAATGGTCATTCCTTGGGTTGGCTTTCCCTTAGCCGACTTAATAAAACAGGCACAGCCAAACTCGAAAGCTAAATACGTTGAGTTCACGACATTACTTGACCCTGAACAAATGCCAGGACAGAATCGCCGAGTACTTGATTGGCCATATGTAGAGGGGCTAAGAATAGATGAAGCAATGAATCCTCTGACACTTTTATCGGTTGGATTATATGGCAAAGAATTATTAGGACAGAGCGGTGCTCCTATTCGTTTGGTCGTCCCTTGGAAGTATGGTTTTAAAGGGATTAAATCGATAGTCAGAATTCGTTTTGTAGAAAAAATGCCCATGACAGCTTGGATGAAAGCAAATGCGGGGGAATATGGATTTTATTCAAACGTAAACCCCAACGTAGATCATCCACGCTGGAGTCAAGCAAAAGAGCGTCGAATTGGCGAGTTTCTTAAACGAAAAACATTAATGTTCAACGGCTATAGCGAACAAGTAGCCGACCTCTATGCCGGCATGGATCTTAAACGGTACTTCTAGACTAAAGCATGACAGGAATGAATATTCTTTATATCAAACGTGCCTTATTTTTTATTTGTCTAACGCCACTCATCTTACTGGTATGGAGACTTCTAAATGATGAACTAGGTGTAAATCCAGTTGAAACATTAACGCGAAGCTCTGGCTTATGGGCATTGCGGTTTTTGTTATTGACTCTTTTTATCACACCTTTACGTTGGCTCACCGGTGTAAATAAACTTATACAGTTGAGACGAATGATCGGATTGTATGCATTTTTTTATGCCCTAATCCATATGTTGTTATATCTCGGACTTGACCAATTATTCGATATTGGCGATATTTGGAAAGATATTTTAAAAAGACCCTTCATCACCATCGGCTTTATTAGTTTTTTGATGCTACTACCTCTAGTGGCCACATCAACAAATAAAATGATGAAACGTATAGGGGGTAAAAATTGGAAACGATTGCATAAGCTTACCTACTTGGTTGCAGCCGCTTCATGTTTGCATTTTTTGATGTTGGTCAAAGCAGATATCAGAGAACCGATTATCTATATTGTTATTCTGGCCGGACTTTTTATCGTTAGGTTGACACATTTCTCAAAAACGAAATTATCGGTAAGTCACTGATATATTCGCCCAGTGCTTAAGTACATCATACTGATGTGATGTTCACTAAGCATAAGTCAATAAACAAATTTCTATTCATTTCTAGTATCGCAGCCCAACTCAGGGGCTGCTCTAGCCATGAATTCAAATAAAAAACTGTTACAATGTGTCGCTATTATTCATCGCGTTATGATTTGAGAAGGTATATATGACTGATTTTGTCGATCACGATCCACAAGAAACTCAAGAATGGTTAGATGCACTTGAGTCGGTAATTGAGGCCGGTGGTGAACAGAAAGCACACTATATTATTGAGAAACTCATTGATATGGCACGTCGTACGGGAATTAATCTTCCGTATAGTGCAAACACTGCCTATGTCAACACGATCCCTGTTGATCAACAAGAACGTATCCCGGGCGATCAGGCGATGGAGCATAAGCTTCGTTCTTACATTCGCTGGAATGCAATGGCCATGGTTGTTAAAGCGAATATGAAGCCAGGCTCTGTCGGTGGGCATATTGCCAGCTTTTCTTCAGCTGCTACTTTGTATGATGTAGGTTTTAATCATTTCTTTAAAGGGGATGAGTACGAAAACGGTGCAGATATGGTCTTTGTTCAAGGTCATTCATCTCCTGGTATTTACGCACGTTCATTCCTTGAAGGGCGTTTAACTGAAGAGCAGTTAGAGAATTTCAGATTTGAGGTTGATGGAAAAGGCTTATCTTCATATCCACATCCATGGTTGATGCCTGACTATTGGCAGTTCCCAACGGTTTCTATGGGTTTAGGTCCTATCCTAGCTATTTACCAAGCACGATTCATGAAATACATGCAACATCGTGACATTGTTAAAACAGAAGGTCGCCACGTATGGGCTTACCTTGGTGATGGTGAGATGGACGAACCTGAGTCATTGGGTGCCATCACCTTAGCTGGCCGTGAGAAGTTAGATAATCTGATCTATGTCGTTAACTGTAACCTACAACGTCTTGATGGACCTGTCAGGGGTAACGGCAAGATAGTACAAGAGTTAGAAGCTTTATTCCGTGGTGCTGGCTGGATCGTAATCAAAGTTCTGTGGGGCAGTGGTTGGGACCAATTACTTGCTCGTGACACGAATGGCCTTCTTCTAAAACGTATGGAAGAAGTGGTAGATGGTGAGTACCAAAACTACAAAGCCAAAGACGGTGCTTATGTACGTAAACATTTCTTTGGTAAGTATCCTGAATTACTAGATATGGTTTCTGACATGACAGATGAAGACATCTGGCATCTGAGCCGTGGTGGTCACGATCCTAGAAAGATCTACGCGGCATACAAACGCGCAACAGAACAGAAAGATCAGCCTACCGTTATTCTTGCCAAGACTGTTAAAGGCTACGGAATGGGTGAAGCAGGTGAGGGGCAAAATACTACTCACCAACAGAAAAAATTAGAAATCGAACAAATGAAGCGTTTCCGTGACCGTTTCAATATCCCGCTAACGGATGAAGAGGTTGATAACGTTCCATTCATCAAGCTTAAAGATGATAGTCCAGAGAAAAAATATCTTATGGAACGTCGTGAAGCATTGGGTGGTTTCTTACCAAAACGTAACGATAAAGCGGCTCCATTAGAAATTCCTGAACTGAAAGCATTTGATGCGGTTCTGAAATCCAGTGGCGATCGTGAATTATCAACCACAATGGCCTTTGTTCGTGTATTGACAGCGTTGATTCGTGACAAAAAAATCGGTAAAAACATCGTACCGATTGTGCCCGATGAAGCTCGTACATTTGGTATGGAAGGTCTGTTCCGAAGCGTTGGCATTTACTCATCTTCAGGTCAACGCTATGAGCCTGAAGACTCAGGTAAAGTCATGTGGTATCGAGAAGATACTAAGGGCCAAATCCTTGAAGAAGGTATTAACGAAGCTGGTTCAATGGCTGAGTGGGTATCAGCAGCCACAGCTTACTCAAACTATAACGTCAATATGGTGCCGTTCTACATCTACTATTCGATGTTCGGTTTCCAACGTGTTGGTGACTTATGTTGGTTGGCTGGAGATATCCAAGCTAAAGGTTTCTTGATTGGTGGCACGGCAGGACGAACTACCCTGAATGGTGAAGGCCTTCAGCACCAAGATGGCCACAGTTTGATCATGGCAAATACCATTCCGAACTGCATTAGCTACGATCCTACTTATGCTTATGAAGTGGCTGTTATCGTTCATGACGGTATGAAACGCATGTATGAAAAACAAGAAAATGTGTTTTATTACATCACTGCTATGAATGAAAACTATAAACACCCTGATATGCCAGAAGGTGTGGAAGAGGGAATCATTAAAGGTTTGTATAAACTCAAAACGGGTGGCAAACATAAATTGAAAGCCCAACTAATGGGAAGTGGCACCATCTTGCGTGAAGTAGAAGCAGCAGCAGAGCTACTTGAAAAAGACTGGAAAGTATCTGCAGATGTCTGGAGTGCGACCAGTATGAATGAACTTGTTCGTGATGGCATGAATACAGATCGCTACAACCGTCTTCACCCAACGGCTGATAAAAAACGCAGCTATCTTGCCGAATGTTTAGATGATGAGACAGGCGTTGTAGTAGCGGCGACTGATTACATGCGCATGTATGCAGAGCAAATTCGTCCTTGGATTAAATCTAGCTATACCGTTCTTGGTACTGATGGGTTTGGACGAAGTGACACACGTGAAGCATTACGTAATTTCTTTGAAGTTGATCGTTATCACGTTGTGGTAGCAACACTGAATGCACTTGCTGATGAAGGTCAGGTCAAATATGAAGTTGTTGCTGATGCCATTACGAAATACAACATCAGCGCTGATGCAATAAACCCAGTTAAGGCATAAATAATGGCAGAATTAATTGAATTAAAAGTACCAGATATTGGTGACTTTGATGCGGTTGAAATCATCGAAGTGCTGGTTTCAGTTGGTGACAGTGTTGATGAAAATCAAGAGGTTATCACTGTAGAGTCTGATAAGGCGATGATGGAAATCCCAGCATCGCAATCAGGTGTCATCAAAGAGATGAAAGTTGCGGTGGGGGATAAGGTTAGCGAAGGCACTGTTATCGCTATGATTGAGATGGCAGAAGGCGCACCTCAAAACGAAGCACCAGCTACTAAAGAGGAGGCGACATCTGCTCCTAAGGAAGAAGTAAAACCTGCACCAAAAGCTGCAGAACCTAATCAGACTATACCAGCCCCACAGACTGAGTTAGCTGAAGCGATTCCTTATGCACCGGATAACAAATCAGGTATCAGACGTGCCCATGCTTCGCCTTCAGTAAGACGCTTTGCGCGTGATTTGGGCGTAACGCTGACGTCTGTTGTTGGTACGGGTGTAAAAGGGCGCGTTACTAAAGAAGATGTACAAGGCTTTGTTAAACAAGCCATGAGGGCACCAGCCGCAGCTCCTGCTCAATCTGGCAGCGGTATTCCATCAGTTCCGGTGATTAATTTTGAACAGTTTGGTGAAGTAGAAAGCCAAGACTTATCACGAATCAAAAAAATATCCGGCAAACATTTACACGCATGTTGGTTAAATATCCCTCATGTCACACAGTTTGATGAAGCCGATATCACTGAACTAGACAAATTCCGTAAAGAAAACAAAGATATGGCGGCGAAAAAAGGTGTTAACCTGACGCCTTTAGTTTTCATCATGAAAGCTGTTGTTGCTTGTTTAAAGCAGTATCCAGAATTTAATTCTTCTTTAAGTGAAGACAAAGAAAGTCTTATTTTGAAGAAATACTACAACCTGGGTGTCGCCGTTGATACGCCTAATGGCTTAATGGTTCCTGTTATCAAGGATGTCGATAAGAAAGGTTTCTTAGAACTTGCTGGCGAACTAGGTGACATTAGCCAGCGAGCGCGTGAAGGTTCATTAACCGCTAAAGATTTACAGGGTGGTACATTCTCTATATCTAGCTTGGGTGGTATTGGTGGGCAATTCTTTACACCAATCGTCAATGCACCAGAGGTGGCTATTTTAGGGGTTAGTCGTCACAGCATGAAACCTGTCTGGAATGGCAAAGAGTTTGAGCCTCGCTTGATGTTACCGCTGTCAATTTCTTATGACCATCGTGTTATTGACGGTGCTGCAGGTGCACGTTTTACCGTGATGTTAAGTCAGATGTTATCTGATATCAGGAAGGTGCTGCTATGAGCGTGATCGAAGTAAAAGTTCCTGACATTGGTGATTTTGATTCTGTTGAGATTATCGAAGTATTGGTCAACGAAGGCGATGATGTTGAAGAAAACCAAGATATTATTACCTTAGAGTCAGATAAAGCCGCAATGGAAATACCGAGTTCTGCTGCAGGTAGAATTATCAGTATGAAAGTGAATGTTGGTGATAAAGTCGCTGAAGGTGATGTTATTCTGACTCTAGAATCAGCTTCAGATACGAATGAGAAAAACGAAGAGTCAGTATCAGAAAAAGAAACTTCGACGCCCGCGAGTCAGCCAAAATCAGCACCGGTCGCAGCATCAGTACCTGAAGGTGATGCCGATATTGAAACTGAGGTATTGGTCTTAGGCTCTGGCCCAGGTGGTTATACAGCAGCTTTCCGTGCAGCTGATTTAGGTAAAAAAGTGGTCATGGTTGAACGCCATGAACGCATTGGTGGCGTGTGCTTAAATGTTGGTTGTATTCCATCAAAAGCACTCCTACATACTGCCCAAATTATCAACGAAGCGGATGAAATGGCTCATCATGGGGTGACATTTTCTAAACCTAAGATTGATATTCGCGCATTAGAAAGCTGGAAGTCCGGTGTCGTGAATCAGTTAACGGGTGGACTTAAAGCATTAGCCAAAACACGAAAAGTTGAAATCATTCGTGGCGAAGGTCAGTTTAGTAGTCCAAATACACTAACTGTAAACACCGCTGATGGTGAAAAGACGATTGCATTTGAAAACTGCATTATTGCTGCAGGTTCAAGAGTCACCAAGATTCCCGTTTTTCCTCACGATGATCCTCGCATGATGGATTCAACTGATGCGCTTGAATTAGAAGATATACCTGAAAATTTATTAGTTATTGGTGGCGGCATCATCGGTCTTGAAATGGCGACTGTATATGATGCGCTCGGCTCAAAAATCACTGTTGTCGAACTTCAGGACAGTCTGATTCCAGGTGCAGATAAAGATATTGTCAAACCGTTACTGAAACGTGTTCAATCAAAATATGAAAATATCTATTTGAATACCAAAGTTAGTAAAATCGAACCTCAGAAAGAGGGGCTTGTTGTAACGTTTGAAGGTAAAGATGCACCTGAAAAAGCTACTTTCGATAAAATCTTAGTGGCCGTTGGACGATCACCTAATGGCAAATTGATCAATGCTGAAGCAGCAGGTGTGATGGTGTCTGATCATGGCTTTATTGAAACCGATGCTCAGATGCGTACCAATGTGCCGCATATATTTGCTATCGGCGATATTGTTGGTCAGCCAATGCTAGCCCACAAAGCAACACATGAGGGTAAAGTTGCTGCAGAAGTTATTGCTGGACAAAAATCTGTATTTGAACCAATGACAATTCCATCAGTTGCTTATACTGATCCAGAAGTCGCTTGGATGGGGATGAGCGAAGATGAAGCTAAGAAACAAGGTATCGAAGTGGTTAAAGGTGCTTTCCCTTGGGCTGCAAGTGGTCGAAGCTTGAGTATTGGTCGTGATGAAGGTCTAACCAAAGCCTTGTTCGAAAAAGAAACAGGTCGTTTAGTTGGGGCTGGTATTGTTGGTCCTAATGCTGGCGAATTAATTGCTGAAGCTGTATTGGCTTTAGAAATGGGTGCAGATGCAGAAGATATCGGACTAACCATACATCCACATCCTACCTTATCTGAGACGCTTGGTTTTGCTGCCGAAATGGCTGAAGGCTCGATTACTGATCTGATGCCACCAAGAAAAACGCTACACTCAAAATAACTCCTTGAGTGCGGTCAGAGTAATTGCTGTAAATATCTGGGTATGTCCGTTAAAAACGGATATACCCATTTTTTTATACGGCCCTATTGAACGATTTCTACATGTGCAGTAAGTCACATCAATTTACATCCCTAAAGCCCCCACTTAAATGGGCTGGTGGTAAGCGATGGTTGATTCCCAAACTTAAATATTATTGGAAGCAGCATTCGCATAAGCGACTTGTTGAGCCTTTTTGTGGTGGGCTGTCTGTTGCCTTGGGATTAGCACCAGAAAAAGCACTTCTGAACGATGTGAATTCTTCATTAATCAATTTTTATCAACATCTTAGTAACGGTCTTAACGTTGATATCAATTTTGTGAATGAGGAGACGCTTTACTATCGATACCGTAAAGAATTTAATCTCTTAAATCAGACAAATTCAAATCTAGCTAAAGCGGCACAACTTTTTTATTACCTGAATCGTACTGGATACAATGGATTGTGTCGATTTAATCAAAAGGGCGGTTATAACGTACCATTTGGACGATATAAAAAGATTAATTATCAGTCAGATTTCATTGCATATCAGGAAACCTTATCGAACTGGCAGTTTACTTGTCGTGATTTTGAGAGCCTTCAGTTAAACAATGATGATTTTGTGTACGCCGATCCCCCTTACGACACACCATTTACTCAATATTCAAAACAAGGTTTCAACTGGACTGACCAAGTACGTTTAGCTGAATGGCTTTCAAGGCACTCTGGACCAGTGTTGATTTCTAATCAAGCAACAGAGCGAGTTATTGATTTATATAAAAATCTAGGTTTCAGACTTAGATATCTCGATGCTCCAAGGTTGATTAGTTGTAAAGCTAATGGACGTAAAGCGGTTAAAGAAGTGCTGGCAATCAAAGGTTTTTGATACAATAGCGCACGAAATTTCTCAAGATTTTTCCTGTTTCGCCGATGTTATGGTGAGTGAACAAGGAAAGATCACTTATCATTTTTACAGGAAGATAGAATTACCATGTCTAAGATTAATAAAGTCGTATTAGCTTACTCAGGTGGCCTCGATACTTCAGTCATTTTAAAGTGGCTGCAAGACAAATATGATTGCGAAGTAGTCACTTTTACTGCCGATCTTGGACAAGGAGAAGAAGTCGAACCTGCGAGAGCTAAAGCAAAGTCACTTGGTATCAAAGAGATTTATATTGAAGATCTGCGTGAAGAGTTTGCACGCGACTATGTGTTCCCTATGTTCAGAGCTAATGCTATCTATGAAGGCGAATATCTACTCGGTACTTCGATTGCTCGTCCACTAATCGCCAAGCGCTTAGTGGAAATTGCTCGTGAAACAGGTGCTGAAGCTGTAGCTCATGGCGCAACAGGTAAGGGGAATGACCAAGTCAGGTTCGAATTAGGTGCTTATGGTTTAAACCCGAATATTAAAGTTATCGCTCCTTGGCGTGAATGGGACTTACTATCACGTCAAAAATTATTAGATTACGCTGAACAGCACGGTATCCCCGTGGAGATGAAGCAAGGTAAAAAATCCCCTTACTCTATGGACGCCAACTTACTGCATATTTCATACGAAGGTGGGATTTTAGAGGACCCTTGGGCTGAAGCTGAAGAGTCAATGTGGCGTTGGTCTGTATCACCAGAGAATGCACCAGACAAAGCTACATACATAGAGCTTACTTATGAGCAGGGAGATATTGTGGCGATTGACGGTGAGAAAATGTCACCTGCAACGGTGATGAGCTACTTGAACAAAGTCGCTGGTGACAATGGTATTGGTCGTTTAGATATCGTTGAAAACCGTTATGTTGGCATGAAATCACGTGGTTGCTATGAAACACCCGCTGGAACAGTGATGATCAAAGCCCACCGTGCTATTGAATCTCTAACACTAGATCGTGAAGCAGCTCATCTGAAAGATGAATTAATGCCACGTTATGCTCAAATAATTTACAACGGTTATTGGTGGGCTCCAGAGCGTTTAATGTTGCAAACCATGATTGATGAGTCTCAAAAAACCGTTAACGGAACAGTTCGAGTGAAGCTTTACAAAGGTAACGTCTCAGTTGTCGGTCGTAAATCAGAATCAGATAGTCTCTTTGATGAATCAATTGCTACGTTTGAAGATGATGCTGGTGCTTATGACCAAAAAGACGCAGAAGGTTTTATCAAACTAAATGCATTGCGATTGAAAATCGCAGGAAAGATAAAAAGGTCTTGATTAGTCTATGATGACTTGGAAGAGATATGGACTATAGCGAATTATCAGATAAAGCCGCAGAAAATATGCGGCTTGCGCTACCATTAATGAAAAAGCATGGTGTCCCAATGACACCTGATAATTATGCTGTGTGGTATGAGCATGTATCGGGTTCAAATATCGAGCTCTCGTCCGCTATCTCTTCCTTGATTAAAGAAAATCCTGTTCTGACTCAGTTGCAATGTAAGTCGTTATTTAAACAGTTTTTCAATGTCGAAAAAGAACGCACCGAAGTTATGGAAATACGCCAAGAATTGGCGCGTCTACTTAAGGAAATTGCTAACTTCGTCTACAGCTCAGTCAATACTGCAGATAAAACCAATCAGCAACTTAACACAATACTTGCTGATATAAATCGTGATTTATCAGCAGAAGAAATACATCAAGTCGTTGATGATATCGTCGCTGCTACTCGGTCGGTGATGACAGGCACGGATCTCTTATCTGAGCGATTGAATGCCGCCGTTGTGGATGTTCAAAATCTAAAAAAAGAAATGGATGCCACTAAGCGTGAATCCAAAATAGACGTTCTGACGGGCTTAGCCAATCGGAGGTCTTTCGACGATGTGATAAGTAAAGTTACTAAAGACGCTGACAGTTCTGGCTTGGATGTTTGTCTGATATTTTGCGATATTGATCTATTTAGA
Organism: Methylophaga thalassica; assembly: GCA_011052985.1. Classification (GTDB taxonomy): domain Bacteria; phylum Pseudomonadota; class Gammaproteobacteria; order Nitrosococcales; family Methylophagaceae; genus Methylophaga; species Methylophaga aminisulfidivorans_A. Next base: position 7,278 of record DRHY01000109.1, on the reverse strand, counting down.
AATATTAATGATCAACACGGTTATTTGGTTGGTGATCAAGTGTTAAGAGTGGTTGCCAACACGTTAAAAGACAGTGTTAAAGGTAGGGACCTAGTAGCACGCTATGGGGGCGAGGAGTTTTCTATCGTATTACTCAATACCAGTCTTCAACATGCGAAAAATCTAGCAGAAAATATTCGTAAGGAAATCGCCTCTAAGCGTGTTCAACGCAAAGACACTCGTGAGGCATTAGGCATGATCACTTTGTCGTTTGGAACGGCACGATATGAAAAGCAGGAAGGAGTAGAAAGTTTCATGCAAAGAGCCGATCGCGCGCTCTACATGTCGAAACGAAAAGGGCGAAACTGCGTATCAGAAGCGCCCCCTCCGATTATCTAATCAACCTGCATCAGGAAACGTATCTGTAAACAGTACTTCTGATAGAGGAAGTTGACCAGGTCTTGGTTTTGCATCAAGCAGCTTCTTACCAATTGTAATCATCATTACAATGACATGATCATGAGGAAGGTTTATTAATCTCGCCACCTTATCAAAGTCAAAACCATCCATTGGGCATGAATCATAGCCCATCTCTCTGGCCATCAACATCACCGTCGCAGAAGCAATGCCTACCGATCTGAAACATTCATCACGCTGGCCCTGATGGTGATTAGTATAGTAGCCTTCTATTGATGGCAACATGAAGTCCTGCACTTCCTTAGGGGCGTTTTGCCAATAACGCTGAGGTTGCTTTTCCCATGCATTTAAATCGGCACACATAACGAGGAGCATAGATGCATCTGTGACTTGAGCTTGTCCATAACTTGCCTCACGGATTTGTTGTCTCAATGCTTTGTTTTCAACATTCACAAAACGCCAGTGTTGTATATTGAATGCCGTTGGCGAAAGGATGGCATGTTCCATTAACGTATTAATTTCATCCTTAGTCATTTCGTGTTCAGGATCATAATGTTTAACTGAACGTCTTGAGACGATTGCTTCTTTTGTATTCATAGATTCACTTATGTTTAGTTATTTTCGATGTCGACTTTTATGTAAATAAGTTGTTGAAAATTTTGTTGAGTAGAATAGCGCTTTCCACCTGAACTTGATGACTGCTTTTGTTCACCAATGTATCCAATAGGTATCCACTGACCTAGTGGACCATTGATTGTAGATAAAATGTTGCTGGATGATATTTCACCTGTGACGCTGGAGCGCTCAGCAAAAAAAGGGCTAATCTCAATTTTCACACGCTCGTCTGGTAATAGAAATGGTTTAGCATTGAAGCCACTAGATACGCTGACGTATTCAGTATTTGATGCTAAAGCGACCCCACCATTTGGTGTCAGATAAATTGTTTGTTGATTATCTGGTGTTGAAGTGCCCAAGTTTATAGCAATTGAATGGCCCGAGATTCCCGTGGCTCGATAGATATCATTTTTGTCTTGATTGGAGTTGGTCGACCAGCGTTTTATGGATGCTCTTGCTTTATTCTCATCTCCAAGTTCTACAGCTAAGGCATCTTGTTTGAATTGTGCTGAGTCTAATGCTTCATTCGTTCTTCTAATACTGACGATAACACTTTTTAGTGGTTTATCTAATTGCTTAACCAATTCTTCAACATTGGCTAGCGTAGCCCGATCAGATTTTAAAAATAATAAATTATCATGCGCTTTTATTGTTGCAGTTGAAGGCAAAAAAGGTTCTATCTGATTGACAATATCATTCGCTAAGCGATGTTTTAACGTCAAGGTATGTAAAGCATTATCTGCATTAACAGATAGAGCGAAGAACAGTAATAAAGTGAGCACAACAGCTTTCATAATTGAAGTCTCCTAACGTTTACATCGGGAATGCTTTGAGCCCACATCTCTTCAAACTGTTTTTGTTTTTCTCTAACGGTGGCTGCGGCATCAAAATCAACAATACCTTCGTATCGCTCGTTATTAGGACAATAGAGATAGGCTTTAGTGTCAATCAGTAAAAATAAATGGTGCTGTTGTTTATCATTTAACCCAGTTTGGTGAATATGGATCTTACTTGAGAGGCGTTGTGAAAGAGAGATGAGTCTGTGGCCTCGAGCACTATTTTTTCGAGTGTCATGAACAAGGAATCGTGCTCGAGTTCGTTGACTTTGAGTTAAAAACTGCGTTAGTTGTTGAATGCAGTCATCATTGTTGAACATTATATCGTCAAGCATTGGGCCAAAAAATATGATTTCTTGTCTTGCCGACTGAATAAGAGCCTGCACATTTTTTTTGGCCTGATCCCGACTGTCGAGGATGATTTTTGTATCAACAGTCGGAATCTTCTCAGCCATTTTTTATCCGTTTTTGGCTTGCTCAATAGCGTTACCGATATACGTAGCAGGCGTTAGCTGTTTGAGTTTATCTTTTGCTTCTTGAGGCATATCTAAACCATCAATAAATTCTTGCATAATCGTTTTATTGACACGTTGACCACGTGTAAGGTCTTTCAACTTTTCGTATGGGTTTTCAATTCCATATCGACGCATAACTGTTTGAATAGGTTCTGCTAGTAATTCCCAGTTAGCATCCAAATCAGCCGCCATCGCTTCGGGTGAAGGATCAAGTTTACTGATGCCTTTTAACGCTGAACTGTAGGAAAGCAATGAATGAGCAAAACCAACACCCAGGTTCCTCAACACAGTTGAGTCAGTTAAGTCACGTTGCCAACGTGAAATAGGTAGTTTCATTGCAAGGTGATCAAAGACGGCATTAGCGATACCTAAATTACCTTCAGCATTTTCAAAATCAATTGGATTAACCTTGTGAGGCATTGTCGATGAGCCAATTTCACCTTTAACAGTTTTTTGTTTGAAATAACCGATAGAGATATAACTCCACACATCTCGACAGAAATCGATAAGAACCGTATTAAATCTAATCATGGCTTGAAATAGCTCAGCCATGTAATCATGCGGCTCAATTTGAGTGGTGAATTTATTCCAGCGTAATCCTAACCCCGTTACAAAAGCATTTGCCATCAGTGGCCAATCGACATCGGGGTAAGCAGAATAATGAGCATTGTAGTTACCAACAGCTCCATTCATCTTTCCGTATAGCAGCACTGCAGCAACATGAGTGCGTTGCAACTCAAGACGTTGAACGACATTGGCTAGTTCTTTACCTAAGGTTGTTGGCGATGCCGGCTGACCGTGAGTTCGCGACATCATTGGGGTGTCGACATGGGCATGTGCAAGTTGACGTAATGTCGCTATGATGGTGTCCATCTCAGGTAAGATGACATTTTCACGCGCATTTTTTAACATGATGCCGTAAGCTGTGTTATTAATATCTTCGGAGGTGCAGGCGAAATGGACAAATTCACTGACTGCATCTAATTCTGAGTTGGCTTTAAATTTGCGTTTGATGAAATATTCCACGGCTTTGACGTCATGGTTTGTTTCGCGTTCAATATCTTTAATGGCTTGTGCATCTTCAACAGAGAAGTTGTTGATGAGGTCATCAATAAAACCTTCTGCTTCTGCACTTAATTTAGGTACTTCTTGAATATCAGCATTGTTGCCTAATAAGTGCAACCAGCGTAATTCAACTTCTACGCGAGCTCTGAGTAGACCATACTCACTGAAGTAAGGGCGAAGCGCCTGAGTTTTACCGGCATAGCGGCCATCAACTGGTGAAATCGCGGTTAAAGCAGTTAGGTCCATGAATACTCCGATGTAAAGATTTAGATAATAAAATTGTGCGAAATTATAGCAGAATTCGCTCGTACCAAATGCTTTCAGGTAAAATGTCACTCATTCTCTAACTTTGGGGTAATTATCCGTGCTCACAGAATATCAATCACATGTCGAAGAGAGAGCCCAACAAGGCTTACCACCACTTCCTCTTGACGCAGAACAGGTCTCAGCGTTAATTGAAGACCTAAAAAAAGATAGCGAACATAGCGAGCAGTTGCTTGAGCTACTTATTCACCGCGTTCCACCTGGTGTGGATCAAGCGGCCTATGTTAAGGCTGGCTTTTTGACTGACGTTGCGAAATGTGATGTGACATGCCCGTTAATTTCACCGATAAAAGCGACAGAGTTACTTGGAACGATGATGGGTGGATACAATGTTCATTCGCTTATTGATCTACTGGATGTTGAAGAAACTGCCGCCACCGCGGAGAAAATGCTGTGCAAAACATTGATGGTATACGATGCGTACCATGATGTAGTTGAAAAGGCTAAAAACAACGACTATGCCAAACGCGTCCTAGCCTCATGGGCTGATGCTGAATGGTTTACATCACGACCCAAATTAACAGAAAAAATCACCTTAACCGTATTTAAGGTTCCAGGTGAAACCAATACAGATGACCTCTCTCCAGCAACTGAAGCATGGAGTAGACCGGATATTCCGCTTCATGCCAAAGCGATGTTGGTTAGCAAAATGGATGATCCGATTGGTGATATCATCAAACTGAAAGAAAAGGGGTATCCACTTGCCTTTGTAGGTGATGTGGTAGGTACCGGTTCTTCACGAAAATCAGCCATCAACTCTGTGCTTTGGCATATGGGACATGATGTTCCCTATGTGCCCAACAAACGTCAGGGTGGCGTTATCCTCGGCAACAATATTGCACCGATTTTTTTCAATACAGCTGAAGACTCTGGCGCAATGCCGATTGAGTGTGATGTTCAAAAAATGGAAACAGGTGACATTATTACTATCTTGCCTTACGAGGGTAAGATTTTGGATGAAGCGGGTAATGTGATCAGTGAATTCAATATGCGTCCGACCACATTAGCGGATGAAGTTCGTTCAGGTGGCCGTATTCCTTTAATCATTGGTCGTGGTTTGACTGATAAATCACGCGAAACCCTTGGATTAGAACCTTCTGATATTTTTGTTCGTCCTGTTGAACCTGTTGATAGTGGTAAGGGCTATACACTTGCTCAGAAAATGGTCGGCCGTGCCTGCGGTGTAGAGGGAGTTCGTCCTAACAGTTACTGCGAGCCTAAAGTAACGACAGTGGGCTCGCAAGATACGACAGGTGCCATGACTCGTGATGAACTTAAAGAACTTGCTTGTTTAGGTTTCTCTGCTGATCTAGTGATGCAGTCATTTTGTCATACTGCAGCTTATCCAAAACCTGTTGATATTAAATTACAACACGACTTACCTGATTTTATTAGCACACGAGGCGGCGTATCTCTGCGTCCTGGTGATGGCATAATTCATTCATGGCTTAACCGCATGATTTTGCCTGATACAGTCGGTACAGGCGGTGATTCACACACCCGCTTCCCAATAGGCATTAGTTTTCCTGCGGGTTCAGGCTTAGTGGCCTTTGGTGCTGCTTTAGGTGTGATGCCTCTCGATATGCCTGAGTCAGTTCTTGTTCGCTTTAAAGGTGAAATGCAACCTGGTATTACATTACGTGACTTAGTGAATGCTATTCCTTATGTGGCTATTCAACAAGGTTTACTCACGGTTGAGAAAAAAGGCAAAAAGAATATTTTCAACGGCCGTGTTTTGGAAATTGAAGGTTTACCAAATCTTAAAGTTGAACAAGCATTTGAATTGTCAGATGCCTCAGCTGAGAGAAGTGCCAATGGCTGTACAGTTCATTTAAGTGAAGAACCGATTATTGAGTTCTTAAATTCAAATATTGCCTTAATGCAGTGGATGATCGAGCAAGGCTATGAGGATGCTCGTACCTTGCAGCGACGTATTGATGGTATGAAAGCATGGCTGGATGACCCTCAGTTATTACAACCTGATGCCGATGCCGAATATGCAGCAGTCATCGAAGTGAATCTCAACGAAATTAAAGAACCACTATTGGCATGCCCTAATGATCCTGATGACATTAAACCGCTTTCTGAACTGCAAGGTAATGAAATTGATGAAGTTTTCATTGGTTCATGCATGACGAATATTGGTCACTATCGTGCAGCTAGTAAAGTATTAGAAAATATGCGTAATCTACCGGTTAAGTTATGGATTGCACCGCCTACTAAAATGGATAAACATCAGCTTACTGAAGAGGGCGTGTATAGCACCTTTGGTCGTGTTGGTGCACGTACTGAAACACCCGGCTGTTCATTATGTATGGGGAACCAGGCACGTGTAGCGGATGGGGCAACAGTGGTATCTACATCAACGCGTAACTTCCCGAATCGCCTGGGCAATAATGCGGATGTTTATTTGTCTTCTGCAGAACTCGCTGCGGTTGTTGCCAGTTTAGGCCGATTACCGACTGTGGCTGAATATCTTGAAGCCGTAGCGGGCATAGAACCAATGTCTGATGAAATTTATCGTTATTTAAACTTTCATGAAATGGCTGAATATCGTCAGGCTGTTAGTTAAAACAGCACCCTAAACGTGCTATCAAAAAAGGCTGCTTTCATACCTGAAAGCAGCCTTTTTTATGGATGACAATATGAATGAAACAGTACAATTAATACCAACAAGTAATCTCGTTTTAGCGTTAATTCCTGTTGCTTTAGTCATTACGATAATGTCTTATTGGTCATTAAATGCTAAGGCGGCTATATATTCGATAATGAGAATGCTAGTTCAGCTACTACTTGTTGGCTACGTGCTTACCACGATATTTGCAGCTGATCATTCATGGGTGGTCATGCTAGTTATGTTGGTAATGGTCAGTGCAGCCAGTTGGATAGCTTTGGGAAGTGTGAAAGCACACCGTGCTGAGTTATATTTGATAGTGTTTGTGAGCATTGCTGTAGGGTGTGGTGCAACACTGATGTTGATTACGCAGGTGGTGATTGATATATCCCCTTGGTTTGAACCTCGATATATGATTCCTCTTGCGGGGATGACTTTTGCCAACGCAATGAATAGCGTCAGCTTAGCAGCAGAGCGACTGCTAAGTGAGGTAAAAAGAGAATGTGATTATTCTCAGGCTAGGATTAATGCTTTTCAGGCAGCCTTTATTCCTACCACTAACGCTATGTTGGCCGTTGGCTTAGTGTCTTTGCCTGGGATGATGACAGGGCAAATCTTATCTGGGGTATCACCAATCACAGCAGCTCATTACCAAATCGTCATTATGTGCATGATTTTTGGTTCAGCAGGTTTATCTATTATCTGTTTTTTATGGCTAAGTAGAAGCCGAATGGTTCAATCCTTAGCAGGATAAATTTTCTCTGCCATGTCATGAATTTTTGTACTTTGAAACAGAAATTGCCAACGACGGCCACCTTTTTGGCGCCAGATAATAGCTGCACGTATTCCGGAGAGTAACAAAGCGCGAATCTTATTGATATTATCTGCTTGTTGTAAAAAACCTGGATCACCA
>DRHY01000108.1 GCA_011052985.1 Methylophaga thalassica | reverse complement strand
TATCAATATCCGCGTAATCTTTGAATTCACCGCCAGATAATTCGCCCAACACTTTTGTTAGTGCCGCTGTCAGTGTGGTTTTGCCATGGTCAACGTGACCAATGGTGCCCACGTTGACGTGGGGCTTATTACGTTCAAATTTTGATTTAGACATGACCAGTTTCCCCGTCAGTAATTTTTAGTCAAAAAAACAAAAAACATAGACAGGAGCTTCCTGCCTCATAAACTGTATAAACTATGGAGCCCGCAATCAGAATCGAACTGATGACCTCATCCTTACCATGGATGCGCTCTACCGACTGAGCTATGCGGGCCAAAATTCTTCCATTCTAAAATGGAGCGGGTGATGGGAATCGAACCCACGTGATCAGCTTGGAAGGCTGGAGTTCTACCATTGAACTACACCCGCATTTCAGTCAACTCATAATATTAATGGTGGAGGGGGGAGGATTCGAACCTCCGAAGGATGAACCGTCAGATTTACAGTCTGATCCCTTTGGCCGCTCGGGAACCCCTCCACTAAAGACGTGGCATTTTCCGTAAAAGTCATCCTAATGTCAACACTTAAATTCTAGAAATAAGTTCTACGTCTTAATGGTTGGCAAAGAAATCGTTGATATCGTCTGCTTACAGTGAAATGCTCAGCCGGTAATAGTATAGTATCGTGACAATTTTTTCAGTAACTATTTCACAGGAGCTATTATGGAGCAGTACCGTGGTACTACCATTCTTTCTTATCGCCGCAATGGCCAAGTTGTTATAGGTGGTGACGGTCAAGTCAGCTTAGGCAACACCATCATGAAAGGTAATGCTCGCAAGGTCAGACGTTTATATCACGGTAAAGTCATTGCTGGTTTTGCCGGTGGTACGGCAGATGCCTTTACCCTATTTGAACGATTTGAAGCCAAGCTTGAAAAACATCAGGGCAATCTGACTCGCAGTGCTTTGGAGCTAGCGAAAGATTGGCGTACAGATCGTATGATGCGGAGATTAGAAGCCCTACTTGCCGTTGCTGATGAAGAAGCATCCCTTATCATTTCAGGTAATGGTGATGTCATTGAACCCGAGCATGGGTTAATTTCTATTGGCTCTGGCGGTCCTTTTGCCCAAGCTGCGGCCACGGCACTTCTTCAAAATACAGATCTTTCTGCCAAAGAGATTGTTGAAAAAGGCTTGAATATTGCCGCTGACATCTGCATCTATACAAATCACAACTTAACTATCGAAACCTTGGAAACAAACTCAAACTCATGATTGAAGCATTGACTCCCTCTCAAATCGTCGACGAACTTGATAAACGTATCGTTGGGCAACACGCAGCAAAAAAAGCAGTGGCTATCGCTCTACGTAATCGCTGGCGTCGTAAACAACTCGATAAAGCTCTTCAACACGAAGTCACGCCAAAAAACATTCTAATGATTGGCCCGACAGGTGTGGGTAAAACTGAAATTGCTCGCAGACTTGCTGCTCTAGCAAATGCACCTTTCATTAAAATCGAAGCAACCAAATTCACTGAAGTTGGCTATGTCGGTCGTGATGTTGAATCAATCATTCGCGATCTAGCTGAAATGGCGATGAAAATGCTGCGTGAACAAGCGATTAAGGATGTAAAAGATAAAGCTGATGATGCTGCTGAAGAACGTATTCTTGATGCTTTACTACCGCCTGCCAGAGATATCGAAGCAGAAGATGAATCAACCACTCGCCAACGCTTCCGTAAAATGTTCAGAGAAGGCAAGCTTGATGACCGTGAGATTGAGCTTGAGTTGAATGCTCCCAATGTCGGTGTTGAAATCATGTCACCACCGGGCATGGAAGAAATGACGAATCAACTACAAGAAATGTTCCAGAACATGGGTTCTTCAAAAAAACGTAGTCGCAAGATTAACGTTGGAAATGCCAAACGCATACTAGCTGAAGAAGAAGCGATGAAAATGATCAATGAAGAAGAGCTCAAAGCTAAAGTGCTCGACAATGTTGAACAAAACGGCATCGTATTCTTGGATGAAATCGATAAAATCACTGGTCGTGGCGACAGTGGCAATAACTCTGATGTATCGCGTGCTGGCGTGCAACGTGACTTGCTACCATTAGTCGAAGGTAGCACGGTGTCAACAAAATACGGCATGATAAAAACTGATCATATTTTATTTATTGCGTCAGGTGCCTTCCACCTATCAAAACCATCAGATCTTATTCCAGAGCTCCAAGGTCGTCTTCCTATTCGTGTCGAACTGGATGCCTTAAAAGCAGAAGACTTCGTTCGTATATTGACTGAACCTGATGCGTCACTCACCGAGCAGTACATTGCTTTGATGGCCACCGAAGGTGTCACCTTAAGCTTTACAGAAGAAGGCATTCAACGTATTGCTGAACTAGCATGGGAAGTGAACGAAAAAACGGAGAATATCGGTGCCAGACGCTTACATACTATGTTGGAAAAATTGCTAGAGGATATTTCTTACGAAGCAGGTAATGAACCGAATCAATCGCTGATTGTCGATAAAGACTATGTCAATAAACAGTTAGCGATTGTGTCAGAAGACGAAGATTTATCTCGTTACATTCTATAAAGAAGAGCCAATTATCTATGAGTGAACAGCCTGTTCCGACAGAAATAAGTCTACACACGCAATCAAAAAGTCTGGGGCTTACCTACGGTGATGTTAATTATCGCTTATCTGCAGAATACTTACGAGTGCACTCACCTTCAGCAGAAGTAAGGGGCCATGGTGTTGGCCAAGAAGTATTACAAACAGGCAAAGAAAATGTCGGCATTAAGGCCATTGAACCTGTCGGACACTATGCTATCAAGCTCATCTTTGACGATGGTCACGATAGCGGTCTATTCACCTGGGAATACCTATATAAACTTGCTACACAACAAGAATTTATTTGGCAATCTTATCTCAACCGTTTGAAAAAAGCGGGTTATCAGCGTCAACATTGACGGGATGTATATGGAAAATAACGAATTTACACATTTTGGTTTCAAAGAAGTCCCGACAGAAGAAAAGGCACGTCATGTTGCGGACGTTTTCCACTCAGTCGCCGGTAAATACGATTTGATGAATGATCTAATGTCATTAGGCATTCATCGTTTTTGGAAACGTTTCACCATTAGCAACAGTGGTGTCAGACGCGGCGCCAAAGTACTAGATATCGCCGGAGGAACTGGAGATTTAACACGCAAGTTTTCTGCGCTCGTTGGTGATACCGGCAAGGTTGTTTTAGCAGACATTAATGCATCCATGCTGAATGTTGGTCGTGACCGACTAACCGATGATGGCATAGTCGGTAACATCGAATATGTTCAAGCAAATGCAGAAGAGTTACCTTTTCCAGATAACAGTTTTAATTGCATCACCATTGCGTTTGGCCTGCGAAATGTCACCGATAAAGACAAAGCGCTTGCCTCCATGTTTCGTGTCTTAAAACCGGGCGGTCAGTTGATGGTATTAGAATTTTCAAAACCTGCTGAATGGATGGCTCCTGTCTATGATGCCTACTCATTCAAAATACTGCCTCAGCTTGGCAAAATATTCACAGGGGATGCTGAAAGCTATCAATATTTAGCCGAGTCTATTCGTATGCACCCCGATCAAGAAACACTGAAGCAAATGATGAGCGATGCAGGATTTGAACGTTGTGATTATCATAATATGACTGCTGGGATTGTCTCACTTCATCGCGGTTACAAATTTTAAGACATGTCGTTATTACTTCAGCCAGTTGAGCATGCGCTAAATGCTGCTTTAAAACAGGACACCAGTACTGCCAAACGACTAATGTCGTTTGAACAGCGAAAAATAGTCGTCACCGCGGAAGATTGGCAACAATCACTCACAATCCGATTCGAACAATCTCGCATCAAGCTTGGCAAAGACGATACTGATGATGCTGATCTATTGATACGAGGGAAAGCGATTGATTTGCTTAGTCTTGTTAAACAACCTGAAAAACTATTCTCTGGGGCTATTCATATACATGGCAATGTGGGGTTTGCTAAACAATTACAAGATGTCGTAGAGGGATTTGAGTTTGATTGGGAACAACAGCTTGCTAATCTGACAGGTGATGTTCTTGCACAACCACTCAGTTATGGCATCAAACAAGGCCTTGCTTGGCTTAGCTCAACAAGACAATCACTTTCCATGTCGATGTCTGAATACCTGCGTGAAGAAGCACACTATCTGCCTCATCAATTAGAGGTCAATGACTTTTTGCAAGATGTCGATAAGGTGCGAGCTGATGTTGACAGGCTGGAAGCTCGTTTAAAACGATTAGAAACACATCGATAAACGTCTGCCTTTACAGACACTTTTAAGGAAAATGCCATGAGGGCACGTCAGTTATCTCGGCTGATTCAAATTAATCATGTTCTTGCTAAGCATCGCTTGGATGACTTGATTAAAGCGATCCATCTTCTGAGACCCCTTCGATTTATTGCGTATTTATCACCACAACGCTGGCGTAAGTCTGAATCCAACTTACCGCGTGGGGAACGAATTCGTTTGGCACTTCAGGACCTCGGCCCTATCTTCGTGAAATTAGGTCAAGTCCTATCAACACGCCGTGATCTGTTACCCCCTGATATTTCACAATCATTAGCCAAGTTGCAAGATCAAGTCGCCCCATTCTCGACACAACAAGCTCGTGAGATGATCGATAAAGCCTTTGAAGATGACGCTATCAGTGAGTTGTTTGAACACATAGAAAAAGAACCTTTAGCTTCTGCCTCTATAGCGCAAGTTCATGCAGCACGCTTATCAACAGGTGATGAAGTCGTCATCAAATTAGTTCGCCCCGGCTTAAAACCTGTCATCAAACGGGATATCGATTTGCTCTATACCCTCGCCTCATTTGCTGAACGCTATTGGTCAGAGGGTAAGCGCCTGCGTCCCAGAGAAATCGTCGCTGAGCTGGAAAAGAATCTCTACGATGAACTCGATATGTTGCGTGAAGCATCATCAGCCTCGCAACTGCAACGAAATTTTGAAGGCACAGATTTGCTCTATGTGCCGAAAATATACTGGAACCTCACCAAACCGAATCTGCTGGTGCAAGAACGTATTTACGGCATGCCCATCGGTGATACTGAAGGTTTGATTGCTAGCGGCGTGAATATGGAGCGATTAGCAGAAATTGGCGTCGAGATCTTTTTTACCCAAGTATTCAAGCACAGCTTTTTCCATGCGGATATGCATCCTGGCAATATTATGGTGGATATCACTGATCCCGAGAATCCACGCTATGTGGCTGTTGATTTTGGCATTATGGGTACCTTATCACCCAGTGATCAGCGTTATTTAGCTGAAAACTTTCTAGCCTTTTTTAATCATGACTACCGACGTGTTGCCGAATTACACGTGCAATCAGGCTGGGTGCCTGAAAATACACGTTTAGATGAATTTGAGTCGGCTATTCGCAGTGTCTGTGAACCTATATTTGCTCGGCCACTAAAAGAAATTTCATTTGGGCAATTACTATTGAGGCTGTTTCAAACAGCTCGTCGCTTTAACATGGAAGTACAGCCACAATTAGTGTTACTACAAAAAACCTTACTCAATATAGAAGGTCTCGGACGTGATTTATATCCAGAGCTAGATCTATGGAAGACAGCGAAGCCTATTTTAGAAAACTGGATGCGAGAAAAAATGGGCTGGAAAGCAGCCCTAAAAACCTTGCAACAAGAAGCGCCTCATTGGGCTGAAACCTTACCAGAATTACCTCGCTTGTTGCATGATATAAGCAAACGTACCCAAGAAGGCAGATTGCATGTGAATCTATCCTCTGATGACGTTAAGATACTTCGTGAGGAAATCAAACAATCTAGCTATCGCAGTGCAGCAGCAACAGGTGGCGCTGCTTTTTTGGTTGGGGCAGCGGTTATCAAAGGTCTCGATGGTTATGCCACAGCCATGTTGGCAGGAATGCCCATATTGAGCTGGCTGTTCGGTATTGTAGGTTTAGGACTCATTTTCTTTAGTACAACAAATAAAAGTTAATCATTATGTTCAAATGGATTGGCCTTATTCTAGGCTTTTTATTATTAAGCACCATGAGTGTGGGTTTATTATTTCTAGGTGTGATCGGTGCCATCATAGGCTTATTAATGGGTGGTTTTGCCGACCGCATCCGTAGTTTTGGGATCGGTGGTGCTAATCCTTTTACCAATAAGACACGACAAGCGGTATTTTTAGAGACCGCTTTCGTATTGATGGGAAAACTAGCCAAAGCAGATGGACGCATCTCTCAAGTTGAAGTCGATCATGTTGAAGCGTTCATAAAAAAACTGGGGATGTCAGGCGAACATCGCCAAGAAGCGATTCGTCAATTCCAACGTGGTGC
>DRHY01000107.1 GCA_011052985.1 Methylophaga thalassica | reverse complement strand
GAAAGTGGCAGAGGGTTTGCTGTGGTCGCAGATGAAGTACGATCACTCGCTAAACGCACCAGTCAATCCACAACTGAAATATCAGAGATGATTAACAATATTCAAAGCAAAAGTGAGTCTGTTATTAAGAATATGTCCACTAATCGATCTGGGATTCAAACGGGTGTTGATCTTGCGATGAATGCTGGCGAAAAAATCACCCAAATCAGAACCGGCGCTAAACGTGCTGTTGAGGTAATGGAAAGCTTCTCTAATATGCATTAAAGCAAACTAAATAAGGGACTTATCCAAGAATTGATAGAACATTTAGCGCAATATGGCTATGGCGGACTCTTTTTAGCATCCTTCTTAGCGGCGACACTATTGCCCTTAGGCTCAGAAGTTATTTTGTCTTTGATGCTACTACAGGGTCTGTCACCAGCCTTGCTGGTGACCTTTGCAACAGCAGGAAATGTACTTGGCTCAATCGTCAACTACGCTATTGGTTATTGGGGTGGTACTGCTCTGATTAAGCGTTTCTTTAGCTTATCAGATCAGCAGTTGCTCAAGACGGAACGCCGCTATCGAAAATATGGCGTATTTTCGCTGTTATTTGCTTGGGTGCCAGTTATAGGTGATCCACTAACTGTCATAGCGGGCTTGTTGCGTATCCCCATAGTATGGTTTTTTACACTAGTGCTAATAGGCAAACTATCGCGCTACTTAATAATAAGTTATATCACGCTCAATAGCTGACTAACTATCCACCACATTATTACTTAGTGAAAAATTGTCGCCAGTTAAAAATTATAGTTCATATTGAAGTACAATCCCTTGCTGCAGAAATAGTTTTATCCCACATAACAGTGATTAAGAAAACAAGGCAGCTAGCGAAAATCCATGTCAGACCCAAGACCCATCGGCATATTTGACTCAGGCATTGGCGGCCTTGCTATTGCCAAACAAGTGCGTGCACTTATGCCCAACGAAGATATTTTGTATGTAGCTGACAGTTTTCACGCGCCATACGGCGAAAAATCAGAAGAGTACATCATCAAGCGTTCGTTCGCCGTTACTGACTTTTTATTAAGTAAAAACGTCAAAGCCATTATTGTCGCCTGTAACACAGCCACACTGGCCAGTATAAAGCGCTTAAGGGCTCACTATGATGTTCCCTTTATTGGCGTTGAACCGGGTGTAAAACCGGCTGCATTAAATACAAAAACCAATGTTATTGGCGTACTTGCTACATCGAAAACAGTGACTAGCGAAGGATTTTCTTCTTTAGCCCATCATGTTGCTGATGATATACGTGTTGAGGTTCAAGCATGCCCTGATTTAGTCATGCTGGTAGAACAGCTAAAGTTGTCGAAACAGGAATGCACGGCTGCTATTGAGAAATACGTTAGACCATTACTAGAGAAAGGGGCTGATACATTAATCCTTGGCTGTACACATTTTTCTCATCTGAAATTATTAATTGAAAAGCATGTCGGTCCCGACATCATGGTTATTAGTACCGAATCTGCTGTAGCTAAAGAAGTTAAGAGACGGCTTGAGGTGAATAACATGATTAACCCAGCCATCAAACCTGGCAAAACTCACCTATTTAGTAATGCGGCTATGTCTAAATTTAACCTGCAAGTTAAACAGCTTTGGGGCAATACGGATGACATTCTCCCTTTTTAATAGGATAAAAGCTTAGCTAGCAACTAACTCAAGCGATAATCCGTAAACGTCTGTTTTATTGACCTATCCGTAAAAATCTCCTCAGTGACATCATCAGTAACACACACATTCATAATCACTTCTTCGTACAACCAATAAATATAGCCACCCTCTTCAACCCGATAACGCCAATCATATCGACACTGAAAGCTGTCATTATTTAAAGTAGCAATATGTCTAGCTTGAGTGGATGCGGACATGTCAGCATTATATTCAACCGTGCCTTTATTGAGACAAATACGAAATTTATCTATCAACAGATAACCGTCTTCAGTGAGCATATAGGGCAGTTTATTTCCCATGCGGTCATAACCATGCCTATCTAAGATCACTTGTGCATTAAACAATGATTCAGCCGTCGACAGATTAAGTGGATAACGATCAGGAATGGATTGACGCCGAGTTACATCACTTTCTGAGGTTTCACCTTTATCCCATTGTTTAATAATGAATTGTAAAACTAATACTGACATGTATTTATCCGTTTCAGTTTTCTTTTTGTGGCATAGCCGTTAGGTGCCCTTTTTTACCATGCGGTTCAGCTCGTAAATACTGAGGTGGAACTTCAACCGTTGCATCCAAGCTTGCTGCGGCCTGCCAAGCCCAATGAGGGTTGTATAAAATACCGCGGGCCATGGCGATTGCATCGGCTTTGTCGTCTTGCAAAATAGCTTCAGCTTGCTCTGCTTTTGTAATCAAGCCCACAGCAATAACCGGCATGTTTATATGCGGTTTAATTGATTCCGCCAATGGCACCTGATAACCATCAGCAACGGGAATGTCTTGTAATGGTGATAAACCACCACTACTGACATGAAGGTAATCACAGCCTATATCGTCTAACGCTTTAGCGAGTTCAATACTTTGTGATACATCCCAGCCACCCTCTACCCAATCCGTCGCTGATATTCTTATACCCACAATCATATCAGTGGAAACTGCCTCTCTGACGGCTTGAAAAACCTCCAGAACAAAACGCATCCGATTTTCTAGTTGACCACCGTATTGGTCATCACGCTGATTGGATAATGGAGATAAAAATTGATGTAATAAGTAGCCATGAGCGGCATGCACTTCGATCGCATCAAAGCCTAACTTTTCAGCTCGTTTGGCTGAGGAAACAAACTGTCCAACCACCTCACTAATATCATCTTGCGTAAGTTGCTGTGGCAGAGTCTGCCCCTCATGAAAAGGAATGGCCGAGGGTCCAACCACTTGCCAACCATTTTCATGTTCAGATTCAATGAAGTCACCTCCCAACCAGGGTTTCTCTGTCGACGCTTTGCGACCTGCATGCGAGAGTTGTATCGCCATAGGTATCGAAGAGTATTTTTTTACCGACTTTAATGTGTTGGCAAGTGCAGCTTCTGTATGCTCATCCCATAGACCTAGGTCACCGTAGGTGATACGCCCAACAGCTGATACTGCAGCAGCTTCTATAATCAACAACCCCGCTCCTGATTGGGCTAGTTGACCTAGATGAATAACATGCCAGTCTTGGGCACAGCCTTGTTTAGCTGAGTATTGACACATCGGGGCGATGATCAATCTATTTTGTAGAGTTAATGTTCTTATTTTTAACGGCGAAAATAACTGGCTCACGAGAACTCCAAAATAGTGGCTGACTGAGCACAGAATGACTCATCAA
The DNA here is from genome assembly GCA_011052985.1 of Methylophaga thalassica. GTDB lineage: Bacteria > Pseudomonadota > Gammaproteobacteria > Nitrosococcales > Methylophagaceae > Methylophaga > Methylophaga aminisulfidivorans_A. Next base: position 24,342 of record DRHY01000107.1, on the reverse strand, counting down.
ACATGTACTCCTCCTGAACGTTACAAGATGCGGCTAGGACGAAGACTGCAAGCCCCTTGGCCATGAGGTCACAATCGCCTTTAAGAGTGTTGCTAGAGGGATAGCAAAGAAGATTCCCCAAAAGCCCCATATACCACCAAAAAATAATACGGCTAGGATGATAGATACAGGATGCAGATTGACTGCTTCAGAAAATAAAATGGGAACTAAGACATTGCCATCAAGCGCTTGAATAATGCCATATGCGATGATTACGTAAGCAAATGACTCGGTCAAACCAAAGTGAAAACCTGCAACAGCTGCGACGGGTAAAGTTGCAATAGCAGCACCTATAAATGGAACCAAAACAGATAGGCCAACCAACACAGACAAAAGCGCTGTATAAGGTAGGTTAAAAAAAGAAAACGTTACAAAGGTAACTGAACCGACAATGATTATTTCAAGTACTTTGCCTCGAATATAATTTGCAATTTGGTCATCCATTTCACTCCAAATCCGTGCCATTAGACTTCGTTTTTCCGGCAGCATCGATAATAAAAACCCAACAAGCTTGACCCTATCTTTGAGCATAAAAAATATCAGTATTGGCACCAATACTAGATAAATGATTATCCCAATGACATTACCTAAGGAAGCTAAAGAAAAGGAAACAGCACGCTGACCATAAACGCTAAACTCTTTTGTAATACTGGAAACCCAGTTCTGAATCGCATCAGGTTCAATAAGCGTTGGATAATGACTTTGTAACTCCACAATCCATTGTTGCGCACTCGTTAACATCCGAGGTGTTTCTTGGACAAGATTAACCAATTGATTCCATAGCAGTGGCATCAATAAGAACCCTAGCGCTAACATCACGCCGATGAACAGAAGAAAAACACTTGCGACTGCAATCATTTCAGGAACATGTCGTCGCGTAAGAATATTGATGAGACCTTGTAGCAAAAAAGCAATGACTAAAGCGGTGAAGAATGGCGCTAGCATGCCGCCAAGAAAGATAACCGCGGCAAATCCCATAAGCAGTATAACGAGCAAGATCACGGCTTCCTCATCCGAGAAGTAACGATCTATCCATTTTCTAAATATTGCTCTGACTGTCATGAATGACTAAGCCTCTTGTCTATGTGCTTGGGTGAATATATTGGCATAATTTGTCACTACATATGCAAACGCATCGTAACACCGTCTATTCATCTATAAATTCTTAGTAAATGAGTCTCTGTTAGAAGCTTCAGTACGCGTTTTTTAGAAAGGATAACGATCACTCCATAATGGCAGTTTATGCTGTGTTCTTTCTCATACCGTTTTGTCGTAACTATAAGCTGTCCTTCTATATCTAAAGCATGAGCATATTAGTCACTAAAGTAACGTAATACTCTATCAAAACAAAAATATACTGTGATGAAAGATTTATTAACTAACACGTGGGCAGATTGGACTTAATTTGAGCGTCTCACTTTGGTGCTTACGCACCATATTGATGCTATTAAATAGTTTTATCGCTACAATATGATGCATTTTGACCATCTGAACCGATTCAGACCGGCTTTAACCCAGTTAAATCTGCTAAATCAATCGAAGTGGTCTGCTTATTGCCTATTGATTAAGCGAACTAAGTCACATAATTAACCGCATTGACTGACTTTGCTAATCATCAACACTAACAACAGCTATTTTTAAGGATGCAATAATGAGTGGAAACGAATCCCGCCTGCAAGCCATTTCACAAATCACGAATCGCGAACCAACCCCAGTCAACAAACCTGAACCATTAAGCAGCATCTGGGCAACCGATGTTTTCAGCTTAGCGAAAATGGAAGAAGCGCTGGCAAAAAATGCATTTAAAGCTGTTAAAAAAACTGTTCAAACCGGTGCACCACTTGATCCAGCAGTAGCTGATGTTGTTGCAGCAGCAATGAAAGACTGGGCAATGTCCAAAGGTGTTAAGTTCTTTTCTCACATTTTCTATCCGATGACGAACATTACCGCAGAAAAACATGATGGTTTTATCGTCACAAATTCTGAAGGTAATGCCATCACTGAATTCTCGGGTAGTTTATTGATCAAAGGCGAACCTGACGGTTCATCTTTCCCCAATGGCAGCCTTCGTATGACAAATGCTGCTCGTGGTTACACGGCATGGGATCCGACAAGTCCCGCTTACATCATGCACACGGATAATGGCTCTACGCTGATGATCCCAAGTGTATTTATGTCTTGGACTGGCGAAGCACTTGATAAAAAGATTCCACTTCTACGCTCTAACCAAGCGATGGACAAGGCAGGCCAAAAAGTATTGAAGTTGATGGGCGAAGAAGAAATTGCTCCATTAAACTCTAGTTGCGGTGCTGAGCAAGAATATTTCCTAGTTGATGCAAATTTTGCCAATGCACGACCCGACCTACTATTGGCTGGCCGTACTCTGTTTGGTGCATCACCAGCAAAAGGTCAGCAATTTGATGATCATTACTTCGGTGCTATTCCAGCCAGAGTTCAAATCTTCATGCAAGATTTTGAAGATCAGTTATATCGCTTAGGCATCCCTGCTAAAACTCACCACAATGAAGTTGCACCAGGACAGTTTGAAATTGCACCCTATTTCGAAGCCGCCAATGTTGCAGCCGATCATCAGCAATTAATGATGACACTCATGAAGAGCACTGCAGCCAAACACGGCTTCCTTTGCTTATTGCATGAAAAACCATTTGCTGGAATTAATGGCTCAGGTAAACACGTTAACTGGTCTGTTGGTAATGCGACTCAAGGTAACTTGCTTGATCCGGGCAGCACACCACATGACAATCTGAATTTTTTATTATTCTGTGGCGCGGTAATTCGTGGTGTTCACAAATTTGGTCCTCTATTACGTGCAGCGATTGCCTCAGCCTCAAATGATCATCGTTTAGGTGCAAACGAAGCCCCTCCAGCTATTTTGTCGGTTTACTTAGGTGATCAACTAGAGAAAGTCTTTCAGGACATTAAAGATGGCAACATCACCACATCAATGAAAGGTGGAGAAATGGACTTGGGTCTGTCACAAATCCTCAAATTTGAGCGTGATCCAGGTGATCGTAACCGCACATCACCATTTGCTTTCACAGGTAACCGATTCGAATTCAGAGCCGTTGGGTCTTCACAATCAGTGTCTGGTCCATTAGTTGCGATGAATACAATTCTTGCTGATTCTTTAGAATGGATTGCTGAAAAACTTGAAGTAGAGTTAAACAAAGGAACGGATAGAACAATTGCTGTTGTTACTGTTCTGAAAGAATTGATGACGCTCCATGGAAACGTTGTGTTTGGTGGTGATGGCTACTCATCTGAATGGCATAGAATGGCTGTTGAAGAACGTGGTTTAAAAAACCTACCGACAACAGCTGACGCTCTTCCCTATCTGCGTGATGAATCGATCAGAGAACTCTTTGCAAGTACGGGTGTATTGAGCCGCGTAGAATTAGAAAGCCGTTATGAAGTCTATGCAGAACAGTATGTATTATCTATTGAAGTAGAAGCTAAATTAGTCATTGAAATGGCTAAAACATTAATCTATCCATCAGCATCTCATTATCTTGCTGAAATTTCGATGAGTAACGCGAGCATGGCTGATCTTGGCATTGAAATGGATGATACCATTACTAAATCAATTGCAGCTGAAACCAATGCGATGCTGAAAACGGTTGTGCAACTAGAAGCAGCCATCAATAAACATGATTTTGACTCTATCGAGGCGCATATGAACTTCTGTGCAAATGATATTCGTGCATTAATGGACAAAGTACGTGTACATGTTGATGCCCTAGAAGGTGAAGTTGCTGATGATTTATGGCCACTGCCTAAGTACCGTGAAATGCTTTTCATCAAATAAAGACTCACTTTTAATCCTAAGAGGCCACTTTATTAAGTGGCCTTTTTTTATGTCATTGTTACAACCATAATGGATAAAATGATTCTTAGTTGAGAGGAAATAACATTGCCGCATTGCATTATTGAATATGCTGATGAACTTAAACACTATATCGCTCCTGACTCACTACTCACATGTGTTCATCAAGCCGTTTTAGCCTCTGATTTATTCGATGTGTCACATATAAAAACACGAGCTGTAAATTATCGTCATTACCAGCTCGATGACAACAACTTATCGTTTATTCACATAACAATTCGTTTGCATCAAGGTCGTAGCATTGCTCAACGACAAGCATTATCTGCTAGTGTTCTGAAAGCAACTGAGCAGCTGGGTTTGCGCGATACAACGATTACGGTAGAAATAATAGAAATGGACACAGCCTGTTACGCGAAAAGCAGCTCTTAAATTAGCCTACTTATCCACTTATTACTCTCTCATTTTTCAGCTTAATTCAGGCGAACAAAACGACAACATATGCCTACAGTACAGCTTGAGTATTGCGTTCATTCCTTTTTTCTCTGCTTTAGACATCATTCGAAATCACTTTTGCTTTTCTGATGTGTATGATCAGATATGAATATATTATTAATAAATATCAACCCTCACATCCATAGGCAGAAAACATGACAGAAAAACAAATCAATAACCCACTTCATGGAATTAAATTAGAAACCATGGTGACTGAACTTGTGGACGAATTAGGCTGGGAAGGATTTGCACAAAGAATTAATTTAAATTGCTTCAAAAATAATCCATCCATTAAATCATCGTTAAAATTTTTGCGCCGTACGCCCTGGGCGAGAAATAAGGTCGAACAACTCTATATCTCATTACTCATTGAAAAGTAAGGACATCCAAAGCCCGCCAGTCCTAATGCAGACATTAGTTCAGACTATCTAATTCATCAATCCACCCTCAAACAATGCCAAGAAAAGGCAGACTTATTCATTTAAAAATTGAACTTTTTTTGTTACTTAGAATAAAAGTGCGAGTCGTAACCATCTTTATATATAACTCCAATAAACCTCACTTTGGCTTACTCAGCCTCCTCTATTTTGTATGACTAATAAGTATTCATAACACGCTGTATCTATTGCTATTTCTTAATAACATTATTATCTATAGGTTTTCTCGATTTAGTGCTATATGATTAACCAAGCGATGTGGAAGGGATATGGATATTGAAAGATGTGATTCTCAATAAAGACGTTACTCACGTCGATGAACAGACGGCACTTAAAATTGACATTGTAAACATGCTTTTCAGCACAAATACTCGGTCAACAATAATTGCCGTTATCGTATCCCTCACCCTTGCTTATATTGTTTACGATCAGGTGAAACCAGCAATCCTCATCGGCTGGCTAGTGATCTTTCTGTTTGTTTACGCCATTCGTTTTTTCTTGATCTTGTCATTTTATCGGCGTGCTAATGATGTTGTGATGTCTCCACAACATTGGCTAACCCTTTTCCGCCTGTCCACATTAGCATGTGGAATGTCATGGGGATTTGCGGGTTTTTACTTACTCTCCGATACATCAGGCACGCTATATCAGGCTTTTGTCACTCTGGTGATTGTTGGGGTGACTGGGGGAGCAATGGTTATGTATGCCATTGACTCAATGACTTCAAGACTCTTCTCCGGCAGCCTTTATTTACTCTCTCTTCCAGGCTATATCACTCAACCAACTGAGATTTCTATAGCGATGGCTATATTACTTGCTGTGTACATTATCTATGTATCACTTGCATCAGCCTCATTAGCTAAAAAATTACGCGAAAATATATTGCTGCATCAAGCCTCGCTAAGACAAAAAGCCGAAATCGAAAAATTAGCACAACACCAACAGATTCATATTGATCACACACCTATGGGTGTTATTGAATGGAGTTTAGATCTAACTGTAGTCAGTTGGAATAATTCTGCTGAGCGAATATTTGGCTATACCGAGAGTGAGGCATTAGGCCATGATGCTAGCTTTATTTTGCCTACTGAGCTCTATTCAGACGTTAAAAATAAGCTGTTAGGCTTGATTAACAATGGCAGTTCAATCTCCTGTCAAAATGAGAATATCACCAAACTATCAGAACGAATCTTTTGTGAATGGACGTTTACTGCTCTACGAAATACTGAAAATCAGGTGATAGGCTTGGCTTCTCTCGTTCAGAACAAGACTGAATTCAAGAAAAATCAGGATGAAATAAGATACCTCGCCTATTACGATACATTAACGGATCTTCCTAACCGTCGCTTATTAAGCGAACGCATTAACCGAGCATTATTAACAAGTCATCGAAGTAAAACATATTGTGCCGTTTTCTTTATAGATTTAGATAACTTCAAAAATATTAATGATCTTTACGGACATTCGGTCGGTGATATGTTGCTAAAAATCGTATCTGAGCGCCTAAGAACAGTATTACGAGATGAGGATACAATTGCCAGGTTTGGTGGTGATGAGTTTGTCATTTTGATTGAAAACTTATCAACCAAGCCATCAAAAAGTCGATCCAGAGCTGAATACATCGCCAATAAAATTATTCTAGCGATAAGTGATAACTACACCATCGGTAATGTGCAATATCGTAGTTCATGCAGTATTGGCATCTGTACCTTTGTTGGAAATAGTTTATCCGTCAATGAAATATTCAAGCATGCTGACAATGCCATGTTCCAAGCCAAGTCTGATGGTAGGAATTGTTCGCGCTTTTTTGATGAGAAGCTTCAACCCAGTATTGAGTACAAGGCAAGTTTAGAGAGCGATCTCAGAAACGCCATATTTGGACAGGATCTAGTTCCTTACTTCCAGCCACAGGTCGACTCTACCCACACGATTACCGGGGCCGAAATTTTATTACGCTGGAAACATCCAAAGCACGGCATGATTCCACCGGTAGAGTTTATTCCCATCGCCGAAGAATCCGATATGATTAATGTCATCGGAAAAGAAATTCTGAATGCGGCATGCCAGCAACTGTATAAATGGCAAGAGATACCGGACAAACAACACTTGTTCCTATCAGTCAACATCAGTGCTAAACAATTCATGCAAAAAAACTTCGTAGACTCAACGTTAACAATCATTGATAAAAATCAGTGTCCTGCTAATAGACTACGCTTGGAAATTACGGAAAGTCTAATGCTGAAAAATATCGATGAATTGGCATTGAAGATAGATCAGCTAAGAGCACAAGGTATCACCTTATCACTGGATGATTTTGGTACTGGATACTCGTCTTTATCATTATTGCGAAGCTTTAATTTAGATGAAATAAAGATTGATAAGAGCTTTGTCGATCATATGCTGCAAAACAGTAGTGACGCACATATCATTAAAACAATTATCACGATGAGTACAAATATGGGCATGAACATTATTGCTGAGGGAGTGGAAACAGTAGAACAAGAACAATTTCTCGCCCATTATGGCTGTCTTCACTATCAGGGATATCTATTTGGTAAGCCAATGTCCATTGATGATTTTGAGAAACACATTAGTCATAACACATAAATATATAGTGACTGCATCAGCTGAAATCACACGGCTTATTACTACAGGATTAAAAGCTTAAGCGATTACCGCCTAGGCGTTTGGCGCTATACATCGCCTGATCAGCATGACGGATTAATGTATGTTGAACGTCACCATCTGCAGGCAATAGTGCTATACCAATACTAACCGATAGTGAAATATTGACATCACCAAGATGAAAGGGAATGGTAAATTGCTGGAGAATTTTCTCAGCTATCTGAGCTGCTGTCTCTTTGTCGATGGCTGTCTCTAATAACACAACAAACTCATCCCCTCCCAGTCTAGCCACGGTATCCTCTGAACGAACACATGCTAAAAGTCGGCGGCTGGCTTCCTGCAATATATTGTCACCCACTTGATGCCCATAAGCATCGTTAGCCTGTTTAAAGTCATCCAAGTCCAAATAAAATAGTGCCAGATTTTCTTCCTGTCGTATTGCTCGTGCAATAGAGTGTTGAAGGCGATCATGAAATAATTGACGATTAGCTAAGCCCGTTAATTGGTCATACATAGCTAGATAATGCAGTCGATCATTCATTTCTTTTCGTTCAATTACAGATGCAATTTGCTTAGAAATAAACTCTAAAAGTTGTTTTTCATACTGACAATCTGTGCCCTTTTCATCTTGTAACTTGATAATCACACTTCCAACAACAGATGTTTGTGTTATTAACGGTACCTTAAGCCAGTTATTTACAGTGTCATGGCAGGTTTTACCAGCTGTAATCCATGTACTTAAATCCTCACTTAAATGCGTATTTAAAGCATTAATATCATTACCAAGATCGTGGTAAGGAAAATCTAACGAGTTATTCTGACTATCGTACTTAGCAATGCAAAAATGTTGTACACCTATTGCGTTAGAGATAATGCGATGAATACGCGCATAAAGCTTAAGTAAACTATCTTCTGTATGCGCGGCTTCAGATATTTGATACAAAGCGCTTTGCATTACTTCAGCTCGTTTGCTCTGGGTGATGTCTCTCGCTACAGCAATCCGAAAGGAGTGATCTTCTGACCACCTTGCAGACCAAAGTAAATGAATAATTTCACCATTTTTTCTGATGTAGCGGTTCTCGAAATCCGTCTTAATTTGACCAGACATAATCATGTCAACAGTCACTTTGGTTTTATCTCGATCGTCCGGGTATATTAAGTCCAGCATCTGCTTGCCAATCATCTCACTTGGACTGTAGCCAAAAATTCTCTCAGCCCCCTTACTAACAAATATAAAATAACCGTCTTTATCCACGACACAAATAGCATCGAGCAACATGTCAATGTAATGGCTCAACGATGCGAACTTGCTGTTATCAATATAGTTCATAGGATTATCTGACATAGGTATATTCTACAGCGACTACTGAGCCTAAGTATTCGTAATTTCGGTCTTATCGTTTTGACTTAGATTCTTTGCCAAGAGATAAATTCTTATCAATCAATAGACGTTTCTGCTGATTTCTCTTGTTGATAATTAATGGCTCGAATTGGATAAGGAATGGTAATTCCCTCCTGCCTGTAACGATGATGTAACGCCTTTATAAATGCTGATTTAATAAAAAATCGGTTGAAGTATTCTTGAGCTCGAAGCATGACTGTAAAATTTATGCTCGAACTATCGAAAGTATGAAACACAACAAAGGTTTGATAATCTTCGACGCCCCATTTATGGGTTTTTAAAATCTCTCTTGCCACTTCTAAAGTCACTTGTTCAACATGTTCTAGATCTGAATCGTAATGAACTCCAACCTCAACCGGTACCGAAAGTTGTTTTTCGGGATAATAATAATTGATGATCTTTGACTGTGATAAAACACTGTTGGGTATGATGATGACATTATTCTGCAGCATGCGAATCCATGTAGTTCGCCAACCTATTTTTTCTACAAAGCCCTGCTCGCCAGAATCAAGCTCAATAAAATCACCCACTCTAATGGGTTTATCGATAACAAGTTGAACACCAGAAAAGAAATTTGTCAGTGTTGGTTGAAGAGCTAATGCTACGGCTAAGGATGTGATCCCTAAGGAAGCAATAATAGGGGTAATTGATATCCCCATCGTGCCAAGTATGACCAGAATGCCAATGCCGAGAATCAGTGCCCTAACGACGCCTTGCATTATTGACTTACTGGTTTTAAGGCTGCTGCTTTTATCAGCATAATGACCGACACCACCAATCAAAACAGCATCAATAAACAATACCAGTGCAGCGACTAAAAATAATCTAGCTGCTGACGTTAGTACTGAAAAGTCCATCTCAACGCCAACATAATGTATGACAGGTTCAATTAGATTAAGCGTTAAGGCAAGCAAAGCCAGTGTCAAGGGGAAGCTTATCGAATTAAGTATCAACGTATCATAAAAAAAACTAGTTTTATTAATAACGTTTGACAGCCTTTTCAGAAGAATTTTTTTTACAGCCAGCATAAAAACATAAGTGACAACTATCAACATAATAGCAATCGACCATGGAGGTAATGAGTTCATGATTGCTTTTATCTCATCCATCAAATATATCCTTACGTTATTGCTGTTCAATTATCATATATCTAGGTCTATTTATACCGTTTTACCATTTTCTATACAAAAAAAACCGGCAATAAGCCGGTTTTTCTCAGGGTAATGTAGCTCTACATAGCTTCAGCAGATTTGATTGCTTTTCTAACAATTCGACCTACACCGCCTGATACATCTTGAGCTTTAATAGCATCGAGGTTAACTGGATTACCAACAATAACTGCACCACCCATACCAGCACCAATATGAGGTGTACATTTGTAGATATAGATACCTTCTTTATCAAATGTGTGAGTGAAGTCTTCACTCATAGCTGATTTAACCAGTTCAGCACCTTCTGGGACTAAACCTTCAATCATTTCTACGTTATGAGTGGACATATTGGTCCAGCTGACTGAGTCACCAACAGCAATCTCAACCACCATTGGCATATATTTGAGACCTTGGGCACTCACAGTATGATCTGCAGCAAATGCATTCGCCGTGCTTAAAAGGCCAGCCATCATTGTTGAAGCGAGTGTTAATTTAAGTTTAGTCATGTATTAATATCTCCAATTAATTTGCTTTTCTATATATTTAGTACTTTACGTTCTGTGTGTCATATTACCCATCTGACATGTGAAAAACATGCGAATTTCATGAATATCGCAGATAACATTTACGTGTGATGTTGAATACCCAATTGCCTAATTGGTTCAATTTTTATTATCGGCGAGTAACGTCAGTTATTGAATATATTCCACTTTATCACGACCAGAAGACTTTGCATCATATAAAGCTTGATCAGCAACTGATAGAAGTTTATCGGCAGTCTCAGTGCCTGTGGAAAGGTGTGATACGCCAATCGAAATTGTTAGTCCACCAATATTTTTATCCTTAAATCGGATATTTTCAGATGCTACTATCTTACGCAAACCTTCAGCTTTTTCAGTGGCTTCAGTGATTGACATATCGGGCAATACAGCCACAAACTCTTCTCCACCAAGACGGCAACACACATCAGTTTTGCGAAAGAATCTCAACATTTCAGCCCCTAATCGCTTAAGTACAAAATCACCTGCCTCGTGACCGTGAGTATCATTAAACAATTTAAAATGATCGATATCGATCATCATCAAACTAAGTGGCGACTGATTTCTCATCGCTAACTGAATTTCTCGATGGAGTGCTTCGTCGAAATATCGTCTATTCTTCAGTCCTGTTAGAGAATCTTCAAAAGAAAACCTTTCCAGTTCTTCACGAAGACAAATAGTAATTAAGGTTGACCTTAGGCTTTGCTCTACACGGGTCACAAACACATCAATTATCCTATCGTCTACACAGACATCGTCTGTTGGTTTTTCAATAATAAGTTGACCAAAATGCTCATGTATTTGTGATGTAGACAGATATTCAATATTCACTATCCGTTTATTGGCATCAATTAAATAATGCTTATCCGATGATATAAAATGACATTTTAAGGGGCTAAACAAAGCCATGACATGATTATTAAGCGCTTCTTTGGCCTGATTTATTGTTCTACAGGACTGAAGCATATTAATAAAACTTTCCAAACGTGTGCCCATCTCATTAATGATTTTTAGTTCGGCTGAGTGTTTTTTCTCCGCCTCTATATAATCATGCAATTCAGCCGTTCTATCGGCAATTTTTAACTCTAGATTATGATTCAAGTCATACACAGACTGATGCACATGGCTGAAATGCTTTAATGAAATAAGTAGTAAAACCACTGAAAATACTAATGCCGCTGGAGACATATCAATCATTGACCAGTCCACGACATCATTTGCAACAAGCATATCTATTAATAAAAAAACGGCATAAATGCAAAATGACACGATCAGCCAGAAACGATCTGAATTATAAGTTAATGAAGTATTGAAATTTACTGCCAGCATGGCGAGTAAACTAATAGCAAACAATCCATCGAAAATAGGGAAAGCAATAGCTAACTCCATTACACCAAGAAAACAAAGGATCATTATCAATAGAATATAGCTGACATGAATTACAACAAGTAAGTTAAATATCCTTTGCCGCCCTCCTTCAGTCCATGAAGAGAGTAATAATGCCAACCAAATAGGCAAAGAAAAGTAACTCAAGGCTAGAAGATAAGTTCTAACTAAGGGCTCGTTAAATACTAACTGTGTTGCAGGATTTTCTGATATGAGCATCAGTGCAGAAGCAAGAGAAAAAGCGGATAAATATAGAAGATGTTTAGCGCGATGTTGAATAATGGCAAAAGCGAAAGTTAGTAAGGCGACAAAAATAGAGAATAATGCCACGACAAGCTCTTTATAACCCAGTTTAATAATGTTTAATGGTAAGGTTTTTTTATCAACCAAACCCACCGGGCCCCAGAAACCTAGTGCATTATAATTTGAGAAGACCCTAAAAAATAACGTTTTGCCAGCTGCATCTTTTGGTAAATCTATGCCGTGCCAGGGCCAGCCATAAAATGTCTTTATGTCTCGGTTTAATATATCACCATGTTGGTATATTTTTTCTCCATCAAGATACACGTCAGCCATCAGATCAATGCTGTAAATGAATAAGGCTGGAATGCGAAACTGAGATAAGTCTGGCACAGTTGTCTTGAACCAGACAGTGTAATTTTCACCTCTATCTATTGGATTCGCAGGATAGTCGATTGCACGCCAAGACTGTGCTAATAACAGATTATTAAAAATGGAAGGATCGTCACTATCTGCATCAATATCGCCACAGAAATATTGCCACTCAAATTGATTTTTATAATTAGTATCAACTGCTACAGCTAATTCACTTAACAATAGAAGTGTGAGTAGCAATGGTATGGTGGCAAAAAGATTAACTCTCATTATTCTAAGTAATTCATTAATAATCCGATATGCGAGACATTAAACCTTTCAGACTCAGTAAAAAAGCAAAAATTGATACTATCTTAATGAGGAATTTGCGTCAAAAGAATAAACATAAGTGAATAAATTATTAATATAAAAAAGGACCTAAAGGTCCTTTTTTATTACTTATCAATTTACCCATGCTCTTGCATTTTGGAATAGCCTTGCCCAAGGGCCATTATTACCCCAATTATCAGGGTGCCATGAATGCTGAACTGTTCGTGTAACCCGTTCAGGATGAGGCATCATGATAGTGACACGACCATCTTTTGTCGTCAGTGAGGTAACTCCACCAACAGAACCGTTTGGATTCGCTGGATATTGCTCAGTAGCTTTTCCATAGTGGTCAACATAACGCATAGCCTCTAAAGACTGATTTCGTTCGCCTGTCTCACTGTAATCTACTCGGCCCTCACCATGCGCAACAGCGATTGGCATAATTGAACCGGCCATCCCTTGCAACAGAATTGATGGTGAGTCAACTATTTCAACGAGAGAAAACCTTGCTTCAAACTGCTCTGAGGTATTACGTGAAAAACGTGGCCAATGCTCGCTTCCCGGAATCAGCTCTTTCAACTGGGACAACATTTGACAGCCATTACATACACCAAGTGCAAAAGTATCTTCTCTGGCAAAAAAATCAGTAAATTGTTGGCGAGCGAGCGGATTATGCAAAATAGTACTTGCCCAACCACGGCCTGCACCTAATACATCACCATAAGAAAAGCCGCCACAAGCAACCAAACCAACAAATTCAGACAAGCTAACACGGCCTTGTAAAACATCACTCATATGAACGTCTATCGCTGTGAAACCCGCATGGTCGAAAGATGCGGCCATCTCAACTTGGCCATTAACCCCTTGTTCACGCAAAATAGCCACTCGAGGACGATGACCACTAACAATCAACGAACTAGCAATATTTTCATCGGCATCAAAGCTCAATTTTGCAAACAAGCCGGGATCATTTTCATCTAAAATGGCATCAAACTCTTGTTTAGCACAATCCGAGTTATCTCGTAATGCTTGCATTTGATAGCTGGTCTCGCTCCAAAAGCGTTGAAGTTCTACTCTAGACTGGTCAATAACGAGTTCATCATTAACATGAATTTGAATCTGTTGCTGCTCAGTCACTTTACCAATCACAAATGACATTGATGTCAGATCATAATCTTTCAGGATATTCATCACATGGTTAAGATGTTCACTCGGCACTTGAATAACCGCGCCTAACTCTTCAGTAAATAATACTGAAAGCGCATCGCCCAGACCATTTAAGGTGATGTTCAAACCACAACGTCCAGCAAAGGCCATTTCACTTAAGGTCACGGCTAAGCCACCATCACCTCGATCGTGATAGGCCAAAATTAGTTGCTCATCCTTCATTCGCTGAATGGCATTGAAGAAGTTTTTCAAGCTGACGGCATTCTCTAAGTCAGGAACCTCATTGCCAAGTTGCTTATAGACTTGGGCCAAAGCAGAAGCGCCTAAACGATTTTTACCTTGGCCTAGGTCGATATAAACTAAGTCGGTATCACCACGATCAGTTCGAAGTTGTGGCGTACTGGTTTGACGCGCGTCTGAAACGGGAGAAAAAGCACTGATAAGAACCGATAACGGTGAAGTCACGGCTTTTGTCTCGCCCTGCTCATCCCAGACTGTTTTCATCGATAAAGAATCTTTACCAACAGGTATGGCGATGCCTAGCTCAGGACATAACTCCATGCCAATTGCTTCCACAGTGTCATAAAGCAATGCATCTTCACCTGGATGTCCACAAGCAGCCATCCAGTTAGCAGACAATTTAATATCTGATAGCGCAGTAATTTTTGCTGCAGCAATATTAGTGATGGCTTCACCAACAGCTATGCGTCCTGATGCAGCGGCATTAACAACAGCAAGAGGAGCCCGCTCACCCATCGACATCGCTTCACCAGCAAAGTCATGATGATCTGCCAATGTTACTGCACAGTCAGCCACAGGAACTTGCCAAGGACCTACCATTTGATCTCTTGCCACTAAACCGGTAACAGTTCGGTCACCGATAGTAATTAAGAAATTTTTACTTGCTACCGTAGGTAGTTTCAAGACGCGCTCTAATGCTTGCTTAGCCGTTACGCTTGAGAAATCTAAATCGGGATATTCTTTCTCGATATGTTCAACATCTCTGAGCATTTTTGGCGGTTTGCCTAGTAATAAGGACAGCGGCATGTCAATAGGTGATGTGTCGTTGTCAGCATCACCTAACAACAGATGCTGTTCTTCGGTCGTTTCACCAACAACAGCCCATGGACAACGCTCTCGTTCACAAATGGCTCTGAAATCATCGACACGATCTGCCGGTACACCAAGCACATATCGTTCTTGAGATTCGTTACACCAAATTTCCATTGGTGACATGCTTGACTCATCATTAGGAATCACACGTAACTCAAAGCGTCCACCACGACCACTATCATCTACTAATTCGGGAAATGCATTGGACAAACCGCCCGCACCGACATCATGAATAGCAACAATTGGGTTTTCATCACCCAAGGCGACACAGCGGTCGATGACTTCCTGACAACGTCTTTCCATTTCAGGATTACCGCGTTGGACTGACGCAAAATCGAGCCCTTCATCACTGGTACCTGAATTAACTGATGAAGCAGCACTTCCACCTAAACCAATTAGCATTGCCGGACCACCAAGGACAATTAATTGCACACCTGGATCCATAATGCCTTTTTCAACATGCTGAGGACGAATTGTCCCCATGCCACCGGCGACCATAATTGGTTTGTGATATCCACGAACTTCAAAACCAGATTCAGTTGGTACCTGCACTTCATAAGTACGGAAATAACCACACAAATTAGGACGGCCAAACTCATTGTTGAATGCAGCTCCACCTAGGGGGCCATCAAGCATGATTTCACGCGCTGATGCCATTCTCGCTGGTTTTCCATAGGGTGTTTCCCATGGTTGTTCAAATCCAGGGATTTCTAAATTAGAGACAGAAAAACCTGTTAATCCAGCTTTTGGTTTAGAACCACGTCCCGTGGCACCTTCATCACGAATCTCACCACCAGAACCCGTTGCTGCACCTGGGAATGGT
The DNA here is from genome assembly GCA_011052985.1 of Methylophaga thalassica. Taxonomy (GTDB): domain Bacteria; phylum Pseudomonadota; class Gammaproteobacteria; order Nitrosococcales; family Methylophagaceae; genus Methylophaga; species Methylophaga aminisulfidivorans_A. The sequence goes on along the minus strand of DRHY01000107.1, from coordinate 8,400 downwards.
GAAATAGCTGTTGGATGATTATGCGTTTCGACTTTCATCAAAATATGTTGGACTTCACCTTCATAGTGGTACTGACCCGTCGCTAAATCTACTTGGAATCGATGACTTCTCGTGCCTTCGATGACGGATGAATTATCGCTATAGGCGGTAATAACACCTTGTGGATTTTTCTCATGCGTATTACGTATCATGTTAAACAAGGTGTGAGGCTGAGGTTTGCCATCAACAACCCAGTCAGCTCGGAAGATTTTATGACGGCAATGCTCAGAGTTAGCCTGAGCAAACATCATCAATTCAATATCATTCGGATTACGCTGGAGTAATGTGAAATTTTCAAACAGATAATCAATTTCATCATCTGCGAGAGCCAAGCCCATTTGCTGATTAGCTAACACCAGTGCCTCACGGCCAGCATTAAGAATATCCACAGCAACAAGCGGTCTGGAAGCACCATGCATAAATAACCGTTCGGTCTCATCTACTGACTCGAATACGGTTTCAGTCATCCTATCGTGTAATAAATGGGCGATATGTTGACGTTGGATATCAGTGATTGGCTCAGAACTTGAAATAATAAAAGCGACACCACGCTCAATTCTGAGAACATCTTTTACACCACTATTGTGAGCGATATCTGTCGCTTTACTTGACCATGGTGAGATAGTGCCCGGTCTTGGAGTAACGAGGAAAAAATTATCTTCTGGCACTAGGTCATTGTTTATCAGAGACGCTTCAAGTAGGGTTTCCACCACACTCAGCTCATCAGCAGGAAGCGTACAGTCGCCATCGACTTCAACAAAATACCGATACTCTGTGTGGATATCATTAACAGTCGGCACTTTGGCCTGAATACTGGTGAGCAATTTCTTAAGACGGAAAGAAGAAAAAGCCTGACGGCCAACCAATTGCAACATGCGGATCCCAATTCAAGATAAATTAAAGCCATAATGATACTTTAAGTCAGGTTTAACGCCCAAATAAAAAACACTGGATAATTCTTTCTCATGCATATGAATTCGGTTCGCCCCTCGTTACTTCGACAGCTTATGGCAATGCTCTACGATATTTTACTTTTACTGTCGGTTTTATTTTTTGCTTCCGTGCTCGCCGTCGCGCTAAACAGCGGAGAGGCTATCCCTGCCGGCAATCCATTATTTATCTTTTATCTTTTTTTTGTCAGTTTCGTTTTTTATGCTTGGTTCTGGACTCACGGTGGTCAGACGCTTGGTATGAGGGCTTGGAAAATACAATTAATTGGCAAGCATAAAAAGAGTATCGATTGGCATCAGGCGTTGATTAGATATGTTTTTTCTATCATTTCACTTTGTTCTTTTGGTCTGGGCTTTTTTTGGCAATGTATAGACAGCGATGGACTCACTTGGCATGACAAATTGGCCAAAACAAAGGTCAGTTTTAACGACGTTAATTAGCTAGACACGCTTGAGTCATTGTCTTTATCTATAAGACTTACTAGAATCAATCGACAGCTCATCATAGAATGGACAGTTGATGATATTAAAGCGAAAACTACTGATAGCAGTTGTTTTACTCGTAAGCAGCCAATCTGTTTTTGCTGAGGAAATTATTGTAAATGCTGAACGTCAATTCGATAAACTAACAAAAACCACTGTTCGAGCCATGTTTGCCATGCGTATCCATCAATGGAGTGATGGCACACCTGTCACCGTCTATGTTCTTAAAGACAACAATCCTATCCACATTACCTTCTGCAAAACGCTTCTGGGTATGTTCCCTTATCAGCTAAGAAAGATCTGGGATCGCCAAATTTTTTCCGGTACAGGCGTTGGACCAATTCAACTTAATACAGAGAAAGAAATGATCCAGGCTATTGCTGATAACAAAGGTGCCATTGGGTATATCAGCTCAACAGCGGATACCAACTCACATTCCATTAGTACCGTGGAGGTCATAAAATGAGGGCGTACCTTTTCATGGCCTGTTTAGTGTCGAGTTCATTCGCCTATGCGGAGAACAAATCATGGTATGACGACATACTCATCCATGGCTTTATCTCACAAAGTTTTATCAATACATCTGATAATCAATTTTTTGGTAACAGCGAAAATGGTAGTTTTGATTTCAGTGAATTGGGTATCAATGCAAGTTATCAATTATTACCAAGAGTAAGGCTTGCTGCAGGATTATTATCAAGACAGGCAGGCGCATTTGATAATGGCTCACCTAGATTTGACTATGCTTTAGCAGATATCAGACTTTTTTCCAATCAACACGTTTCGTCTGGTATATACCTAGGTCGTGTCAAAAATGAAATTGGACTCTACAACTCCACTCGTGATGTCCCTCAAACTCGAGATGGCCTATTTTTACCTCAAGTCATCTACTTTGATAAAGTCCGAAATGCACTCATCTCATCTGATGGTCTGGTTATCTATAACAATATTTATTTTGATAACGGCACTCTACTTATGCAGGCAAGTACAGGGTATCCACTGGCAGATAAAAATGTTGAATACGCCTACATGGGGAATGATTGGCAAGGAAATCTTCAAAATGATCACCTCGCTTTCTCAGGCATGCTCCGATACGAACAAAATGGTGGCCAATGGATTTATTCTTTAACAGGAAGTAGTTTCAAAATTGATTTTGATGCCAAAGGGTCAGACACTATTGCCGCACCAATTGGCCCGGGATTTAACTCTGGCACCATGAAGGTCGACTACACCGTACTGTCACTGCAATACAATGCAGAAAAATGGCAATTGACAGGGGAAGTTGCTTTTGAAAATGTCAATTACAACGATATTGGTGGTCCACTTGCTGAGATGGATATCAACTCAATTGGTTATTACCTTCAAGCAAGCTATAACATCAACACTCGCTGGCAAACGTTTTTACGCTTTGAAGAATTTCAACTTAACAAACATGACTGGGATGGAAAAAAAGCCGCACGCAATAATATAAAAGTCAGTCAACAGCTGGCTGGTCTTGGAATTAATCGTGCCCCCATTCCAGCTCAAGAATACTACTCTAGAAGCTGGGTCATTGGCACACGCTGGTTAATAGACCAGCGTTTTATGCTGAGAGCTGAGTACCATAAAGTTCATGGTGCTGCGACACTATCCCCAAGAGAAAATGAAGTCAGTAGCACAACACCCAAGTGGGATATGTTTGCTTTATCACTGTCATATCGTTTCTAGTTAAGGAAAGCGCCAAGCGTATGGAAACTCAGCAAACTCATTTTCTCAGCATCAAATGGAAAGCAGGGCTCATTTTCACCACTATCACCCTGCTATTTTTACTTATTTTCAACTTTATTGTTCATCTTAATTTACAACAAAAGTTTTCTTTTTTTAGAGCCCAGATACAGCAGCAATATGAACAGAATCTGATTGGTCAGCTCGTTAACAGTAGAGATCAAGTTATTCGACTAGCAGAGTTAATTTTAAACTCGGCTGATAACTCAGGATCAGATGCAAATACAATCAAAAATATTCTGCAGCGAATGCAGGATTATCGAAGTGAGTTAGAACTGAATTGGGATGTAGCACAAGTTCGTATTTTTAATGATGAGGCAAAAAACTACGGTGGTTGGGGCCACTCATTGCCACCGACAATTGTTAAGTCTTTTACAACGCCAACTCATATTGAGATGGTCACTAGCCAACTCGACTGTCAACAAGGCTGTAGACAATACTTATCGCTACCAATACTAACGACTAACGGCGAACGTTTACTATTAATTATCAGTTTTAATATTGCTCAGACACTATTAGATTTCCGATCACAAACAGGCGCTGATATCGCCATTTTATCTAGTTATCCAAGCCCGAAAGATATGCGTCAACCTGACATGATGCTGAGGAACAAACATCTTAATGCCCTCACTTCATATAACGAAAACATTGCTTACATAGAGGCATTCTCAGCGCTATATGAGCGTGATGAATTTGAACAAAATAATACACTTTATACCGTTCCTAACATTCCACTTGAATTTAATATTATCGAATTTGATCAGGCTGACGATATTGAATTCATCATCATGGAAAATATTTCTAAGCAGAGTCAAGAGTTAGTTGAGATGAATCATCGCAGCCTGATGCTCTCACTCCTTGGCTTAATATTAGTCGGTGGTAGTTTGTTTTTATTACTCACTCCCATGCTTAAACGCTTATCAACTGTATCAAGAGCTTTGCCTTTATTGTCTAGACAAGATTATTCCGGCGCTACCGCACTATTGAATAGAAAAAAGACCATCAAGAAATTTGATGAGATTGATATTCTCGAGGAAGTCACGCTTGTGTTAACCGAGCAACTTGAAGCATTGGAAGCCTCTGTTACCCAAAAAACAGATTCATTAAATAAACGGACAGCTGAGTTAATCAGAGAGCGAGATTTTATTAGCAATCTCATCAATACAGCTGACTTAATTATTATTACTTTAGACAAACATCATCATGTTTCTAGCTTTAATCAATTAGCTGAGAAAATCTTCGGCTACCCTGCCAGCGCGGTATTAAATCGCTCTTTGGAGCAATTCTTCGAAGCAGATACATGGCATCAGATAGAGGTGGTATTAGATAGTCTTCCCGCTCTTAAGCATGATTCAGAGCAAATGGAAACGCCCATCATCTCAGGATCTGGTGAGGTGAAAATTATTTCTTGGCTGCACTCCAGTTTTAATGCACCTAACGATAACGCAGTGACACTGTCTGTTGGCATGGATGTTACTGAAAGGAAACGTAGTGAGCAGCAGTTGGAATGGTTATCAACCCATGATCCACTGACGAATATGTTTAACAGACAACAATTTACGCTTAAGTTTGAACAGCTTTTAAATCAAGCAGCATTGCATCATTCCGAAGGCATTTTACTGCTCTTAGATCTTGACCACTTTAAAGATGTGAACGATATCGGTGGGCATAACGCAGGTGATGCTCTATTAAAGCTAGTATCACAAACACTAAAAGACATTAGTAGAAGACATGATGTGATGGCACGAATGGGGGGCGATGAATTTGGTATTTTACTGCCATCGACAGATCTGACTGCGGGTGTTGAATTTTGCGAGCTGATAAATCATCAGCTTAAACAACTCTATTTTGAGATTCATGGTGTTCGCCATACCATTTCATGCAGCATAGGGCTTGTGCCCTTCCCACTCAATGATCAAAGTGTTGAACAGCTGATTAGTAATGCAGACTTAGCGATGTATCAAGCCAAATCACGAGGAAAAAATACCTGGCACCTTTTTACCGTTGATGATTCTGTTCGTAAAGACTTACAGGAACGACTTACCTGGAAACAAAAAATAGTAGAGGCGCTGCAAGAACAACGTTTTATCTTGTTTTATCAACCCATCATGCATATTGATTCAAGTACAGTCAGTCATTACGAAGTGTTACTGCGTATGAAAGATGAAGATGGCACTATTCATAGCCCTTTCAAATTCATCCCCGTAGCTGAAAAAACGGGGCTAATTCACGAGATTGACCATTATGTGCTGGAGCATGGTATCGCTAAACTCGCTGAGTTACATAAAGACCAGCAACCTATCACTTTGTCATTAAACCTCTCAGGTTATGCGATGGATGATGGTGAACTAATTCCTTTACTAAAAACCTTACTCAAGAAATATGGTGCAGATCCTACTTATTTACTCTTTGAACTCACCGAGACAGCCGCTGTTGCAGACATTGTTCAAGCCCGACAATTAATGATGGAAATGCGTGAATTAGGCTGTCAATTTTCTATTGATGACTTTGGATCCGGTTTTGCCTCTTTCCGCTATCTAAGGGAGTTGCCTGTCGATATAGTAAAAATAGACGGTATGTTTATTACCAACATCACAGAGAATAAAGACGATCAATTATTTGTTGAAGCCTTGGTGACTGTCGCTAAAGGAATGGGCAAGAAAACTGTCGCTGAGTTTGTTGAAAATGCAGCGGTATTAAAGATGCTTAAAACGCTTCATGTTGATTATGCTCAAGGCTATTACATCGGCAAACCGGCTGAGGCACTGTTGAGTAACCCACCGAAACTGCTCTAAACCGTTAGTCGTTGAATACCAACAAAGCGGTTATTGTCATCAAAACGAATACTGAAATGACCATGTACGCCATTGAGTTCAATAAAGGGACGGATATGTTCCGCTGGGAAGCTTAGTCGCTGCCCTGTTTCGGCCGTCACTATCACCGTTCTTACAGAGCCACTGTAATAGCGAAGAGCCTGTTCCCGGCTTAGTGCCATGCTAAAACGTAAGGTTTTCATCAGAAATTAAATTCTGTTTTAAAACCCTTCTGAGCTGAGAACTTATGGCTTTTACAGCAACCTCAGAGTAGTTTTCTGCTTGACCTTGACCCCAAATAGGTTTTGGCCAAGCAGCATCTGAGCGAAATCGTGCTACATGGTGAAGGTGTAATTGCTCAACCATGTTTCCTAACGCAGCAATATTCATTTTATCGGCCGAGAATAGGTCTTTCATTGCTTTTGCAACAAAGCTTGATTCGCTCTGTAACTGCCTTTGTTCTGTTTGGGAAAGCTGAAAAATTTCTGAAATAGCATCGCGCTTAGGAACCAAAATCACCCATGGATAACGTGCATCATTCATTAGCAATACATCGCACAATTCAAACTCGCCCAGTTTAAATGTATCTTTTTTTAATTGCTGATGAAGTTGATAACTCATTTTACAGCCAAATACTTCGTCACAATTTCATAAACATCGGCTGATAAATCTTGCTTATTAGCAATCATTTCAAGTGCTGCTTTCATCAAATGCTGACGTTCACTGTCATAGCGACGCCATGAATTAAGTGCACCTAACATACGTGCAGCAACCTGAGGATTCAGTTCATCCAACAGCATAATTTGTTCAGCTAAAAAACGATAACCAGAGCCATCTTTGGCATGAAAGTGTATTGGATTATTGCGACAAAATGCCCCAATAAGTGCCCTGACATTATTAGGATTTTTTATATTAAAAGACTCATGTTTCATCAAGCCCTTTATACGAATCAAAGTGTCAGGTAATTGTGATACGGCTTGAACAGCTAACCACTTATCTATCACTTGACGATCATGCTTCCACTGCTCATAAAATGATCGCAATGCATGTTCTCGCTCAGGCCCAGCTTGATCAACCATCAACCGCAACCCTGCTAACAGCTCAGTCATATTGTCGGCCATTTTCATCTGACGCAAACAACGCTGAACTTGCAGTGGATCGCCACTGGCCATCAAATAAGACAGACATAAATTCTTCAAACTACGATGCGCCATATCTGTCGAGTTAAACGCATACGCTTTTTTGTTAGACAGACGTTCATAACAGGCATTGAAATCACTCATCAATGCAACAGCTAATTGTTTTTTGACATAATCGCGGGCCTGATGAATCGCATCCACATCGGGCACTTGCATCTGAGCAGCAATGTAATTCTCTGTTGGTAAGGTGAGCATTTTAGCGATAAGCGCTGGATCGAGATCGTTATCCGTCAGAATCGCTTTGCATTGTGAAATAAGCAATGGGGACAGTAATAACGCTTGTCCCTGCTGTATGGTAGCGACCAAATCCAAAATAACATTGATGATCAGCTTTTGTCCTGCATCCCATCGGTTAAAGCTATCCTTATCATTAGCCATCAAAAAGGCCAATTGATGATTGCTTAGATCATAATTTAATTTCACCGGAGCAGAAAAACCACGCAATAGAGATACCACTGGTTCTTCGTCAATATTTATAAACTCATAAGTTTGTGTTGTTTCTGTAAGCGACAAGATACGCGTATCACCCTCAAAAGCGTCTATCTCACCTGCTAATTGCATGGCAACTCGGTTGCCTTGTTGATCTAATAAACCAATAGCAATAGGGATTAAGAATGGAAGTTTAGTCTCTTGGCCTGGCGTGGATGGGCAGGATTGACTCATGACGACACGTAAACTTTTTTGTAATTCATCATAGTGCGTTTCAACTGCTACTTCTGGTGTCCCAGCCTGCTCATACCAGCGTTTGAATTGAGATAAGTCAATGCTATTAGCATCTTCTATCGCACGAACAAAATCATCTGTGGTGACAGCTTGCCCATCATGTCTATCGAAATACAGATCGGTGCCTTTTCTAAAGCCTTCATCACCAACTAATGTTTTAATCATCCTGACAACTTCAGCCCCTTTTTCGTATATAGTCACCGTGTAGAAGTTACTAATTTCGATATAAGAATCTGGCCGAACGGGATGCGCCATCGGACCGGCATCTTCAGCAAACTGCATACTGCGAAGACCGTTAACGTCATCTATTCTCTGAACAGCAGCAGAATTAAGATCGGCACTAAAACTTTGATCACGAAGTACCGTAAATCCTTCCTTTAGGCTCAATTGGAACCAATCACGACAGGTGACGCGATTACCAGACCAGTT
>DRHY01000106.1 GCA_011052985.1 Methylophaga thalassica | reverse complement strand
TCCTGTTGCGATGGTATCTGTCCGAATGACAACCTGAGTACAATCTTCATCTTCTACTTTGGCATGACTGAACTCAATATCTGCCTCAAAAACTGCCCCGTCAGACTTTAGACAATGCCCAGTCATGGTTACCGGTGGCGACTCTGGTTTTTCAGTGAACTGTCTAAATATCGATTTAAAATTACTATGATCTTCGGCACTAAACAGATCAAGAATCGGTAATCCTGCTACATCATCAGCATCATCAAAACCGAATAAGTAAAGATATGCGTTATTCACATAGATATGCATGCCCTCATGCATGTAGGCAACCGCATCACGTGAACTATCCAGCAATGTCCGCGCACGCTTTTCACTCTCACGCAGCGCTCTTTCATTACGTCTTGCTAACCGACGAACAGCTAGGCTATCGACTTCTCGATTGACCACAAACTTAAGACGCTGTGTATCGCTAAATAAAACAACGTCTTTTGCAGTGCCCTCGAGGTAGCTGACTTCATGGTCCGTATTATCCATAATGACAACACATGGCAGGTCACGACCTAGGCGCTTAATTAACTCTAATACTTCAAAAGGCGTTATATCTGGCACATGTTCACGGCACAGCATTAGATCCCATGTATGCGCAGAGAGCAATTTCTCAATAGCCGCCGGCTTATCTTCACGAGTAGCCCGCACAGCATGACCTGCACTTCTCAGTACATTAATCAATACATCGGCATCGGTTAAAGAACTATCGACTAATAACACACGAAGAATACCTTGTGTTTTTGCTATCGTGGCCATGTTATTGCTCTTTCTTTTTATCGAATAGCATAGGCTTTTTACCCTCTAACACTGTTTGCTGGTTTTCCATCCACTCAAACAACTGCTGATTTAAGTCATTTGATGACACATTTGAGCTGTCTATTTGTTCACCAATCACCATCGTTATTTCAGCTGGATATTTCAAAAACCCCTGCTTCGGCCATGCTTTCGCTGCATCATGACAAACAGGAATAACGGGATATTTTGTCTGCGTTGCTAACTTCACACCACCGATACCAAAACGGCCAATGTAGCCTGGAGCAACACGCGTTCCTTCAGGAAAAATAACCACCCATGCCCCTGAGGATAGACGCTCTAATCCCTGCTCAATAACCTGACTAAGTGCCTTCCGACCTGCTTTGCGATCGATGGCAATAGGATTGAGCGAAGCAAGCCCCCAACCAAAGAAAGGAATCCATAATAATTCGCGTTTCAATACCCAAACTTGTGGAGGAAAGACCGACTGAAGCGCCAGTGTTTCCCATGCAGATTGATGTTTACAAATGATAATAGCTGGCTGATCAGAAATATGCTCTCGGCCTTCCACTTTAAGTCGAACCAGACAAATTTTATCCAACAGCCAAATATTACTTCTTGCCCACATGCTGACCACGGCATAACGTTTTTTAAACGGCAATGGCCACAGCAATACACCGAGACAGGAAAAAATAACAGCCGAAATGGCATGAATAATGAAGAAAATAGAAGAGCGAATATAAATCATTGAAGGGATGGCTCAAGTAAAGCGGTAACAACGGCAGAAAGATCATCGTAGACAGCGACCCCTTCCGGAATACCTGCTGCTAGCGTGCGTTCACCCTTGCCAGTTTTTACCAGTATTGGCTTCGCATTTGAGGAAATCGCGGCTTGCAAATCCCGAAGTGAGTCACCCACAGCGGGTACATTATCCAAATTCACTCTGAGTCGGTGTGCTAGATCTTGATATAAGCCGTTTTGAGGTTTTCGACATTCGCAGCCATCCACAGCGGCATGTGAACAAAATAAAACAGCTTCAATTTTCCCACCCACTTGAGCCAGCATTCGACGCATTTTACTGTGGATACGATTTAATGTTTCAACACTATATAATCCGCGGGCAACGCCAGATTGATTGGTAATCACTACAACCCTGTAACCCGCATAATTAAGTCTAGCAATCGCTTCGAGACTTCCGTCAATCGGCTCCCATTCGGAGGGATCTTTTATAAAATCATCTGAGTCGTGATTGATAACACCATCCCGGTCCAAAATAATCAACGACATAACAGCTCCTCTTATTCCTGCAGACAAGAAATATCGGCGACCCCCAAAAATAAGGCACGTGTTTGATTTAGCAGGGCAAAACGATTGTGTTTAACCGCTTCGTCATCAGACATTACCATGACTTGCTCGAAAAAGGCATCAATCGTCTCGCGAAGAGTAGCTAGGTGACTTAAAACACCAGCGTAATCACTCTCAGCATAAAGTGGTGCTAGAGCGAGTTGTGCCGAAGAGACTTTTTCCGCAAGTGCTTTTTCAGCCACTTCTTCTAATAAGGAAACATTGATATCTGCATCTTGCATCTCGACGTCATTTTTACGCAAGATATTCCCAATACGCTTATTACCAGCAGCCAATGCATCTGCTTGTTCAAGCGTTCTAAAGTTAGCCACCGCAGCCAGACGCTGCATAAAATCTAATGGCTGAGTGGGTAGGACCGCCAACACAGATTCATACTCATCCGCTTTTGCGCCTTGATCAAGCGCATAGCCACGCAGACGATCATAGAAATACTGCATGACACTGCCAACCACCTCTTTTTCCGTCAGTACATCATTTAAATTGTCTGCAGCAGAACTGACAAGTTCTGTTAAATCAAGTGTCAGCTTGTTTTCAATGATGATACGAAGGACACCTAACGCCGCACGGCGCAATGCAAACGGATCTTTAACGCCCGTGGGCGGTTGGCCGATGCCAAATAAGCCAACGATGGTATCTAATTTTTCTGCCAAACTGACGGCAATACCCGTTTTGGTGGTCGGTAAATTATCGCCGGCAAAACGAGGACGATACTGTTCATCCAAGGCTTCAGCGACATCCGGTTCTTCACCATCTAGTACAGCGTAATAACGGCCCATAATCCCTTGTAAGTCAGGGAATTCACCCACCATCTCTGTCACTAAGTCACATTTTGCTAACTGTGCCGCGCGCTCAGCCAGTTTTGGATCACCATTAATCTTGCCAGCAATCACGGAGGCTAAACTCCCCACACGCTGTGCTTTATCAAAAACAGTGCCTAACTTGTTTTGAAAGACGATAGTTTTTAATTGTTCCTGACGTGCGTGAAGCGGCTGTTTGCGATCCGTTTGCCAAAAGAAAGCGGCATCGCTTAAACGTGGCAAAATAACACGCTCATTACCGGCAATGACTTCTGCTGGGTCTTGACTCGCAATATTACTCACGGTGATGAAGTGGGGTAGCAAATCCCCATTTTCTGCACGTACAGCGAAATATTTTTGATGACCTTCCATAGAAGAAATCAATGCTTCAGCAGGTAACTCAAGAAAACGTGGATCAAAATTTCCTGCCAGCGCAACAGGCCACTCAACGAGACCAGTTACCTCATCTAATAATTCAGGGTTGATGATTGCTGCACCGCCCAAGCTTGAGGCGAGTTCGTTGACTTGCCCGTCAATGGCATTTTTACGAGCTTGGTAGTCGACCATGACATGGCCTTCCGTTTCCAGTTGTGGTGCATAGGTCATTGGTGAACTAATTCGGATGGCCTGCGGGTGGTGAAATCGATGCCCCATCGTCAGACGGTCGGCATCAACGCCCAATAAGCTCATCGGAATCACTTCATCGCCTAATAACGTAATCAACCAATGTACTGGTCGAACAAATTCACCTGGCAAAGCGCCCCAGCGCATACGTTTTGGAATAGGTAAGGCATTCAATGCTTGTTGAATGATGTCAGGCAACAGATCAGTGACCTGTTCGCCTTGTTTGTCTTGTTTAAAGATCAACCACGCGCCTTTGTCTGTTTGCATGGTTTCAAGATCATCCACCTCAACACCACAAGAACGGGCAAAGCCTTGTAAGGCTTTAGTCGGATTACCATCATCATCAAATGCTGCTGTCACAGCGGGGCCACGACGCTCCACTAACATATCGGCTTGTTGAGTTTGTAGCTTACTAATCACTAATGCCAGACGACGGGGAGTGGCATAAGGTGTGATTGAACCAAAGCTCAGCTCAGCTTTGTTTAGCCCTTCCTCGACACCTTGATGAAATGCCTGGCTTAACGTCAATAAGGCTTTTGGTGGCAACTCTTCAGTGCCCAACTCGATGAGTAGGTCTTCAAATTCATTTCTCATGATTTAGCCTCCTCATCTACGGCTTGCACCATAGGAAAGCCTAGAGACTCACGACGGTCATAGTATGCTTGTGCCACGGCACGGGCTAAAGTTCGTACACGGAGTATAAAACGTTGTCTTTCTGTCACGGATATCGCTTTTCTTGCATCTAACATATTGAAAGTGTGTGACGCTTTCAGCACTAACTCATAAGCAGGAAGAGGGAGCCCTGCTTCAATCATTTTCTGACTTTCGCGCTCATAGGTATCGAAATTAGTGAATAAGCTGTCGACATCAGCATATTCAAAGTTGTAGGTCGACATTTCTACTTCATTTTGATGAAAGACGTCACCGTAGGTGACTGTGCCCATCGGACCATCAGCCCAAATTAAGTCATAAACACTATCCACGCCTTGCAAGTACATAGCGATACGCTCTAAACCATAGGTAATTTCAC
>DRHY01000105.1 GCA_011052985.1 Methylophaga thalassica | reverse complement strand
TGGTAAATCGCTCATTCTATTTCCAGATAAATTAAAAGGTTATTTTAACCGATTTATCTACATTACTGCCCAATAATTGACATAAAAAAAGGCCCCTGGAAAGGGGCCCCGAGAAACTTATAATGACTGATTAGAAATGATATCTCACATTAGCAGTGACATTTCTGCGTTCACCAAATCCGCAGTCTCGTCCTTCTCCGCGACACCAGGAAACATACTCATTATCTGTTAGATTCTTAGCATCAAGTGATAAGTCCCAATTTTTATAGGTATAACCTAACATCGCATCATAGAGTGTCACTGAAGGTATATCCGGAGCAGCACCGTTACCGTAGTCATAACCAACATTATCACCGATATATCGTACACCGGCACCAACTCGCCAGTTTGTTGCAAAGTAGTATTTATTCCACCACGACGCTATTTTCTCAGCAACAGCAGCAATACGCTCACCTGTTTCCCCATTATCAGCATGCAGATCCGTATAAGCGAATTGCGTCTCAAACTGCTTCCAACGCTTATTGATTTGTAATTCCCAACCATCAATCGTGGCCGCCGTTTGTTTTAAACCGCCGGGAGTGTCGGCCTGCACGATCCTGTTCTGCTGAGTAATGTCAAAATAGGCGGCCGTAACACCAAATGACTTATCATCTGATAGATATTTAAAACCATACTCTCTCTGAACACCAGTGGTTGGCTCTAAGGCGTTACCCGCTCCAGTTCCATCATTACCCAGATTCATATTAAAAGCTTCTGCGTAACTCGCATATGGTGAAAAACCATTTTCAAAGCGATACATTGCGCCTATACGCCCCGTGTTCACAATTTCATCACTTGTAAGGTTAGCGCCACTCACCTTATGCAAAATACTTTTTGCCCAGTCGCGACGAAATGCCGTGGATACAACCACTGGACCTATTTCCATATGATCGGCTACATAAACCCCTACTTGTCTTATCTCACTATCATTCTGATCAACAGGGTTAAGGCCAATTGATGAGATATCAACCTGTCCGTATTGTGGGTTATAGATGTTAAATGCTGTAGGAATTGATACACTTGCACGGTTGTCTTCATCTGCAGTTGCATCTTGACGATCGACTCCGACAAGAAAATTATGCTTAGTAAGACCAATATCAAATTGTCCTTCAAGGCGTGCATCAAGATTAAATACACGCGTTTCTTTATCTGAAGTAAAGGCGGTTCTGCCAATCGTTCCATCTGCGGACACAGGTGAACCAATAGCGGCCCATATTTCACGCGTTGAGGTGCTCGATTCGGTATAACGAGCTGTTGTCGATACTTTCCAGTTTTCATCAAGCCGATGATTAGCGATCAAAGTGACTTCTGTCTTTTCTCGATCGTATTTATCCCATCCTGGTTCACCAGCAAACGTATCAGAAGAAACACGTCCAAATGGACCTGTGGAATCTAAAGTCACTGACTGAGGTAGAAACTGGGCTGATACCTGACCTGTATTGCGTTGCCGATTAAACAATAAAGTAAAGTCTGTATCTTCCGTCGGCTTCCAGGTTAATGACGGAGCAATCAGAAAACCATCATCATCTACATAATCAACTTGAGTTTCACTATCTCGCTGTAAACCAACGACGCGATATAGAAGAGTACCGTCTTCAGTGGCTGGACCAGTAATATCAAAAGCGATTTGTTTACGATTAAATGAACCGTATTGCGCCCAGATTTCACCTTGCTGCTCATCCTTTGGAAGTTTAGAAACAGAGTTCACAATGCCGCCTAACTCTCCTTGCCCATATAGAACCGAGGAGGGTCCTTTCAATACCTCAACGCTCTCTAATGCATAAATATTAGTTCTTACGCTATTGTAAGAACCATAAACTTGGCGAAGACCATCAAGGTAAAAAGATGGATTTATACCTCGTATATTGGCTGAATCAAGTCGCGTATCAAGGCCGAAGGCAGCAGCATGTACCCCTGAGCTATAAAGCAAAGCATCTTGTAATGTTTTAGCCCCCGTATCATTCATAAAATCGCGATCGATAATTGAAATAGAAAACGGCGTATCTTCCACGGCGACATCCATCTAGCCGACTTTTGGCTGTTTTACCAGAGGAATATAACTATCAGCAGACAAACTACCTGAAGTGACTTCAACTTTGGGTAGATCGACCGCCACCTCGGCTTTAACAGCAAAGCTGTTTAATAGAAGACTCGGTAATAATATTAAGGCGTGGGTGGATAATTGTTTTATGGGTGAGGACGAGAGGATCATATATTTCCGTAAATTAAACTAAATAACAATCGTTTTTATTTAGATCAATTTACGGAAATTTTGATTTACTGTCAATGTTGATAAAGCAGCACGAGACTCTTAAATAGGGGGCCAGTGATAAAGTTACTATCAGATAGTCAGATCTATCACTAATAAACTTAAACCATTGCCTCAGTTAGCTTGTTATAGAAGCTCATATTTTTTTGATACTGCTCAAGTGACATCATATTGTGATTAAATTGATACTCCACACTTTCCATAATGTCTGACACAGCAGCACTATAATCATAGTCTGCGCTGGCATAAGGATTAACCCAGTTAGGGTCTCCGGGTTCACGGCCGATATTGGATAAACCAACCGCAAAAATCATATGTGTCGGTATATCCATCATGGATAAGCCATCGGTGGCTTCTTCCCAGGCGGCTTTAAATGAAGCAGGTGCATTTTCAGGTGGGAAGGTAAGCATATTACCTTCACCAATTGTGGTTAGACCGTCATTATTTAAATCATGGGTATAGCCGGGGGCATTCAGTAAATTAGCTGCACCCTCGTCAGTTAATACCGAAATTTTAATGGGCTCAGCTAGACTATGTGCTTGTCTGACCACATCAAGCTCTTCTGCAGATAAGCTCCTCAATGCGGCTTTCGGATCATGGGTTTGTTGTACTTTTTGCAGGATATTCTGAAAGGTTTCCACAGCATCATCAGACATTTTTCGCCGGTGCATTAAGGCAATAGATTTGTCTGATAAAGCGGCAATACTTGCCGTTAGGTATTGTGATGAATCGCTTGAAATGGTCATTTTATGTTCTCGTCCCAGAGTTCAATGACCAGTGTGCAATCT
>DRHY01000104.1 GCA_011052985.1 Methylophaga thalassica | reverse complement strand
GGGTGATAAAAAAGAATTTAATTAATGTAGTTGGATATGATGTTTCTAATGCTAGTCAGATTTCCTCTCCTTTGGAGGAGTTTGGTAAATTATGTGAATTGAGGCATGCGATTGTTCATAGTGCGGGATTATTAGCTGGAAAAAACGCTATAAAGCTAGAGTTGCCAAGTTCTAGAGATGCAGTAAATATATCTGTGGGTTTTTCTGAGCTACAAGAGGCTGCTGAAGTGTGCACTGCTCTTATTTGCTCTGTAAATATAGAGTTGTTTGTTCATATTTCTAAACGGTGGTTGAATGAATGGCCTAGAACCCCGGCTCTTAGAGACGAAAACCCCAACCACTTGTTTAAAGGTGTGTGGAGACTTTTTCATTCTGAGTCTGATGCTGAAAACGGGTTAATACCAGTTCCTCTAACGTCTATAAAAGTTAGAAATTTAATAGTTCGTAAGAATGCTGTATGAGTTTCTTTTGAGATAAGGTTATATATTGTTGTGTGCTGTGTTATCAATTAAGTCTACCTGCCATGCAACTCATCCCGCAAAATATCAACGATTTTGGGTGCTTCAAAGTTAAGCTTCACCTCACCTTTAGAGGTCGATTCAACAGTAATGACTATAATATATGAATAAAAGCAAACGAAGCAGAAAGCAATTCATTCTATCTCAGGGTGCAGATTGTGATAACTGGACTTGGAGTTGGTCGTTTGTAAACCACAAGAAAAAGGAAGTGATTTTTGGTGCTTGGGATATCCATCTACAAGGTGGAAAGTGCTTAATATTCAAAGAAACCTGGGATCAAAACGTTGATGGCCGTAAATCAGCAGGGTATTCACAATCTTTCGAGCATATAAGGTTGGTGGAAGAAGAGGGGTATAGGCTTAAAACATTCACTCTCATTCATTCGAATGCCAATAAGGATTCAAAGGGTAATGGCCCAGCAAAAATGGATGGTTTTATTGAAGACCTTCAGTATAAAGAGCTACAGAAGATATCAAATTGTTGGTATGCCTTTGATGCAGAATACTGGAATGAAACAACCATAGCTGAAGAGGTTGAACTTTCAGAGAAATATATTGAAGGTGCGTCATCGGTTGTTACCGTTAATGCATATGAGCGTAATTCAAAAGCTCGAAAAGCATGTATCGACCATCATGGTTCTATATGTAAAGTATGTAAATTCAACTTCGAAGAAGTGTATGGTGACATAGGTAAGGATTACATCCATGTGCATCATGTCATTCCTCTAAACGAAATAAGAAAAGAATATAAAGTCGATCCAATCAAGGATTTAATACCGTTATGTCCAAACTGTCATGCAATGATTCACCGAACTAGACCCGCACTGGAAGTAAGTGCGTTAATAGATTCAATTAGAAAATAAAAGGTTGGAAATGGAGTTCTACGAGGCTGACCCTGCATTAGAGAACTACTGGCGTGGTGTGATCCTCTTTGGTCGTAATTCTGCCTCATATAAGTTCGCGCTTGGTAAGTCCCTTATTGATCTAGCTACCTCTCCGAATGACCTGATCAAGCTAGACGATCTCGCAGTTCCATTCTCGAAACATATCTGTGAGCACCTTGATCTAGCTGATAAGCAAGGGAGTAGTTCTGGCAGCAAGTTCTTGAAGACTTGTAGATCATTCAATAATGGTGAAATGTCTCAGAGCGATCTCATAGCAGCTACTTCCAAACTTGGTTTTGTTAACGTGATCGATGCCTTCCATAACGTTAATGGTGAAGAGATTTCAAAGCGGTTCTTTATTGATGAGCGTAAGTCTAATGGTGGTATCAGGGTCACAGACAGCTTGTTTGAGCTGTTTTCTGAGAAAGATCAGCATGACCTATATGATGAAACAGAATCACGCTGGCGGTTGGTAGAGACCGCCTGGGAGCTTAATCTTTCAAAGCACTTGATAACTGTTCAGGCAGATGAGTCGGGTGAGATTCTATTCACTAATAATGATAATCGACGTATCGACATCACCAGTAGCAGGGGAGCACTGAACGGTTACCAGAAGGGTAAGTGCTTTTACTGTTTTGATAGCATAGGTATAGTTTCCGGAAGTGATGATCTAGCAGATGTAGATCATTTCCTACCGCATACTTTAATGTCTAATGGTGCGGGGGATAACCTTAATGGTGTGTGGAATCTAGTATTAGCATGTAAGGATTGTAATCGGGGTGTTGGGGGGAAGTCGGCGCGAATCCCCGATATAAGTCTTCTTGCTCGTTTACATAAGCGGAATGAGTACCTTATAACCAGTCATCATCCCTTACGTGAAACGTTAATCAGTCAAACTGGAGCTAATGAGATTAATAGGCGTGATTACCTTCAGCATCGTTATAATCGAGCTAAAGAGATATTAATTCATACATGGATTCCTGACCCTAAAGCACCAGAGACTTTTTGATAGTTATGAGTGAGTACTACGAAGAAAATGCATCCGATTTTTTCAGCTCTACAGTTGATGTGGATATGACGCCAATCTATGAGCGATTTCTACCTTTCGTCGTTGATGGCGGTGCAGTGTTGGATGCAGGTTGTGGTTCAGGCAGAGATGCACTTCATTTTAAGGCGCTCGGATATGAGGTGACTGCGATAGATGCATCTGAGTCGTTATGTAAGCTTGCTAGTGAGTTGCTTGATCAAGAGGTTCAGTGCGTTAGGTTTGATGAGATCGTCTGGGAGAGGCGTTTTGATGCTGTATGGGCGTGTGCTTCGTTATTGCATGTGCCCAGGGATGAGTTGGTAGGTGTTTTCAGTAAGTTGTCTCACACGCTTAAGCCTGGCGGTTTGATATATGCGTCATTTAAGTACGGAGATACTGAGCGTGAAAAAGATGGGCGTAACTTTACTGATATGAATGAGAGTTTATTTGAGGATTTGATGTCCTCAGTCTCATCTCTGGAGTTAAAGCAGTGTTGGATTACGCATGATAGGCGTCCTAATAGGGATGAATCATGGTTAAACGTAATTCTTGAGCTTCGATTGCTATGATAATAGTCACGTGGAGCTGGAATTCTTTATCGGTTTGCGGATAAACATATATATCCTATATAGCTAGTCGTTTTCGAAGGCTTAGCGGTGGACTGTGTTTATTATGTTAATACTTATTTTTCTCAATAAAAGGATATAAAAATGAAGATGAGACCACTATATAAGTCAGGAGATGTTCACAAAGCAATTAAGGAAATATTTGATCCTTCGGCCTCTCGTCGTGTTGCAGTTGTTGCATATTTGGGTGTGGATGCGGAGAAATTCCTACCTTCGCCTAAAGGTGTCAGAATTATTTGCTGTCCTGAACCGGGGGCGACTTCTCCAGATGCTATTCGTTCATTGCATAAAAAAGAGGCAACTATCGAGTTTTCTGATGATTTGCATGCGAAGGTCTATTGGTCTGATATTGGTTGCGTAATTACATCTGCCAACCTTTCGTACAGGGCGTTAGGTAATCCTGGGCAGCACGAGGCGGGGGTGCTAATTGACAGTGGTGATTATGATATCGATAAGCTAATAAAGTTGGCGAAACCATATGATATTAGTGCGAAGGCAATGAAAACCCTAGTCAAGAATAATCGAAGGATATTGAATTCGGTAAAAGATAAGAAAAAACATAATAATACGAATGAGTATTTAGATTGGTATGACTCCTTTCAAAGAGATTCATGGAAAATGGGCTGGTATACGTCGAGTGATATGGAGTGCTCTGATGCTGCAAATATAAAGGCTAAAGATGACTATGATGTTAATACCCCAAAGTTGATAACGAATGTCTCTAAGGGGCAGATGACAAGTCATGATTGGGTTTTGAGTTTTAAGATAAATGGTAATAAATTAACGAGTTTTGTTTGGATGTATGTTGATTTTGTTGTGGATGTAAATCCTAAGGATAAAAAAGCTTATGAGGAAAATTATCCCCTTCAGGCAATACAAGTGAATCCATCTAAATATTATGCAGATCGCCCTTTTCATATCACCCCTAAATTTAGGGTCGCTTTCAATAAAGCTGTGAATGACTATAAAGCTAAGAATCTAATAGACAATAAAAGCTTAGTTCCCCAAAAATCACTTCTAAAGAAAGTTGCAGAGTATATGCGGGATGTCTAGCTAGGGGTGTAGACTTCACTAGAGCGGCGGTTAGCAGAATACTGAAGGTGTGAATGGGTAATGAATATCCAAGGTGTTTATGCAGCAGCTAGAGATTTTAGGAGTGCTATTGAAGCTTGCTCTTCATCACTTGGGGTCTCTTTTAAATCATTTCCAAGCGGTGCATGTGGTGATGTTACTCCGCTGCTTGGTACCTATCTAATTGGCCGGGGATTTGGTGAGTTTCAATATATGCTGGGTAACTACGGTTCAAGGGGTGATGACGGTTGGAGTTCTCATGCATGGTTACAATCCGGTGACTTAGTAGTAGATATAACCGCAGATCAGTTTCATGATGTATCGGAGAGAGGTAAGCGCCGAACCAACCCCATCTACAGATCGTTATCCAATTCAGCTAATCTCTCCGTAAAACCATCAGGAGAGTAGCATGACATACCGCAATCAAGACGATTGGCGACAACTCATTGAAGAACAGCAAGCTAGCGGAATGATTGCCTCCGTTTTTTGTCGTGAACGAAACATCAATGCAAAATATTTTAGCTTACGCAAACAACAATTATTGAACCCGCTAAAGAAAGCCCCTGCTTTTATCAAGGCTAGCGTAAAGCCAGTAATATACTCAGCGCCAGGTTTAGAGTTCAAAGGCATTCATCTCTCGCTGGGAAATAGTTCTCCGCTATGGGTTGCTCACTTACTTCGAGAGTTGGGCGAATGAAAGCGTTGGCCAGCTTTGATGTGGTTTATCTTCACAGGGACCCTGTCGATTTTAGAAAAGCGATTAATGGCTTGTCAGTGATTGTTGAGCAGTACATGCAATTATCACCGTTCAATGGCGCACTGTTTGTGTTTTGTAACAAACGTCGTGACAAACTCAAAGTGCTGTACTGGGATAGCACAGGTTTTTGCTTGTGGTACAAACGCCTTGAAAAAGACAAATTCAAGTGGCCAAAAAAACATAGGGAAACAACGATTCAATTGAGCACCGAACAAATGGATTGGTTATTACGAGGCTTTGATATCGCACAACTAAAACCTCATCAATTATTGGATTTTAATACCACCTGTTAGTGCGTTTTAGCCTATAATACAAGTATGAATCAAACCGCTGAACTCATAAAAGAAAACCAACAATTACGAGATCAGCTAGACCAGCAGAGCCAAGAAATTCACCAGCTCAAGGAAATGGTTCACAGCTTAACCCATCGTCAGTTTGGTACGTCCAGTGAAAAGAACCCCGACCAACGACAGCTGTTTGATGAGGCTGAAAACGATGCCGCTACCGATAATGAGGAGTCGGCACTGGATGATAGTGAAGCGATTAGCGTTCCCGCCCACCAGCGTAAAAAACAAAAACGCGTCTCCATTCCTGATTGGATAGAACGCGAAGAGATTATCCACGATCTACCCGAATCCGAGAAAGTCTGCCCGCACGATGGCAGTACACTCAAATGCATCGGCGAAGAAACTCACGAGCAATTGGATATCATTCCCG
The DNA here is from genome assembly GCA_011052985.1 of Methylophaga thalassica. Taxonomy (GTDB): domain Bacteria; phylum Pseudomonadota; class Gammaproteobacteria; order Nitrosococcales; family Methylophagaceae; genus Methylophaga; species Methylophaga aminisulfidivorans_A. The sequence goes on along the minus strand of DRHY01000104.1, from coordinate 311 downwards.
CGCAGATCAAAGCACTGCGCCATATCCGTAAAAAATATGCGTGTCCTTGCTGCGAAGGCTATCTTGTCACCGCCCCGAAACCCAAACAACCGATAGAGAAGAGTATTGCGTCACCAGGACTACTAACCCATATCATTCTGGGTAAATACGCCGATGCCTTGCCCCTGTATCGGCAGACAGCCATCTATAAACGTCTGGGTATTGAACTGGACCGTAGCAGTTTAGCCAACTGGATGATTCGTTGTGGAGACTTACTGCAACCGCTGATTAATTTGTTACAGGACAGAATTCTGGAGCAAGACGTTGTGCAT
>DRHY01000103.1 GCA_011052985.1 Methylophaga thalassica | reverse complement strand
TTTAATGGTCAGTTGAAGTATCAAACAACACCTAAATTTGCATTTGGTGGCGTTGTCACATACTCAAGCGGTATGTTTGGTGGTCAGCCTGATGCGGCAGCAAATACTGATATCAGTATTCCGGGCTACATTGTGTACGATGCGTTCGCCACCTATGAAATCAATAAGAACATGACTGTGCGGGCGAATATTCTTAATTTGTTTGATAAAGATTACTACACCGCGGTTTATCGTGGCGGCAGTATTGTCTACAAAGGTGATGCACGAAGTGCTAATGTGAATTTGACCTATAAATTCTAATTGCATGTGATAATAGCGGGCCTACGGGCCCGTTATTTTTTGGAGTTATTTTATGCTGATCACGATCCCTTCTGTGTTTTCCAAAACAGAGGTCAGTAAGATTAATCAACATTTAGCAAAGGGCGAATGGATAGATGGGCAACAAACTGCGGGTGAACAAGCGCGTAGTGTTAAACAAAATCAACAGTTGGCTGATGACTCACAACTGGCTCAGCAGTTGGGTGATATTGTGCTGGATGCATTAGCACGCCATCCTTTATTCATATCAGCCGCTTTACCACTCAAAATTTTCCCACCTATGTTCAACCGCTACCAGGGCGGAGAAACATACGGTAAGCATGTCGATAATGCGGTGCGGTTTGTGCCGGGCACGACAACACGCATACGAAGTGACCTATCAGCGACATTGTTTTTGAGTGAACCTGAAGAGTATGAAGGTGGGGAACTCCACATTCAGGATCAGTTTGCAACGCAGAAGCTCCGTTTATCTGCGGGCGACATGGTACTTTACCCTTCCGGTAGTTTGCATGAAGTAACTCCTGTTGCCAGTGGAAGCCGTGTTTCAGTTGTGTTATGGATGCAAAGTATGGTCAGGGATCCTCAGCAACGAAACATGTTACTCGACTTAGATCAGAGCATTCAGTCTTTGACGCGCCAGCATGGCAATACCGATGACAATGTGATGAAGCTAACGGCCTTGTATCAAAACCTCATCAGACAATGGGCCGATACATGACAATGCAATATAAACCGTTTTTGGACGCGCTACCGCGTGACTTGGTGAGTGCCTCGGATTATGCGCGCTATGCTCAGCAACACTTACCTGAATCTATTTATGAATATGTGGTTGGTGGTGGTGGCGATGAAATTACCTTAAATCGTAACCGACAAAAACTGGATGAGATATTAATCCAGCCTTCTGTTCTGAAAGATTGCACCAAAGGGGGAACGCATACTCAATGCCTAGGAGAAACATTTCGTCATCCACTTTTATTAGCACCTGTTGCATTTCATAAGTTAGCCCATCCTATGGGTGAGCTGGCGACATGTGAAGCGGCTGACTTGCTTGAAACTGGCGTGATAGTGAGTACGTTGGCCTCACAAACCATAGAGGATATTGCTTCCAAAACATTGCAGCCCAAATGGTTTCAGCTTTATATCCAACAAAACCGGGAATTTACATTAAAGCTTGTAAAGCGGGCAGAAAAGGCAGGCTATAGTAAGCTTGTTGTAACTGTCGATGCCCCTTTGCATGGCATTCGAAATCGGGCTCAGCGAGCAGGATTTGTATTACCTGATGGGATCGAAGCGGTAAACCTCACTGATAGGCCTCCCTTACCAAGACAAAGTTTTGCTCCCAGTCAAAGTGTCGTGTTTCAGGGCATGATGAGCGAGGCGCCTACGTGGGATGATATTGCCTGGTTACAAACTCAAACGACCTTGCCTATTATCTTAAAAGGTATTTTATCAGTGGGGGATGCTTTAAAAGCGACCCAAATGGGCGTGGCGGGTATCGTGGTATCCAATCATGGTGGCCGTACTTTAGATTGCTTGCCTTCTTCAATTGAGATGTTGCCGCTAATCCGTCAGGCGGTCGGTCCCGAGTATCCTATTCTGTTTGATGGGGGCATTGAACGTGGTACCGATATTTTTAAGGCTCTGGCTTTAGGAGCAAACTTGGTATGTCTGGGACGGCCGCAACTTTACGCTTTGTCCGTCGCTGGTGCTCTTGGTGTTGCACATTTATTACGAGTCTTGCGCGAAGAGTTTGAAGTAACCATGAGCTTAGCTGGTACACCTACGATAGATGAAATCACTTCTGATAGTTTGATATTAGGGTTAAATAAATAAGTCTTAAAATTTGGGCCTCACGGTAACTATGTGGTGTTTTAATAAGTCAAACATCATCCATTGTTAGTGAAATCATGTTTATGATTTTGATTACTCAGGGCGCAGCGTAAATGCTATGCTGGGCCACCATTTGAGTTTTATGAGGTCAGTATGCGAATTGATTGGCATCAGGATTACGCTGCGATTTGGCGTAGCCACAGTCAGAAATTAAAAGCGGTACCGATACAACGTTTAGATTCGGTCCGCTTGTCAGATCTGAAAGGGATAGACAAACAAAAACAAGCGATTGTTGAGAACACTCAGCACTTTATTGATGGTAAAACCAGTAATCATGCCTTGCTCTGGGGAGCACGTGGTACGGGTAAGTCTTCTTTAATTAAAGCACTTCTAAACGAGATGGCCCCGCATGGCCTGCGTATTGTTCAGGTGGATAAAGATGACTTGAGTTATCTACATGAAATTCTGGATTCGCTGGAAGAAGAAGATGAACAGTTTCGTTTTATTATTTTCTGTGACGATTTATCCTTTGAAGCAGGCGAATCAAGTTATAAACCACTAAAAACCTTGCTTGAAGGTGGAATTGAACTACCGCCAGAGCGTGTCAGATTATACGCCACCTCTAACCGCCGTCACTTACTTCCCGAAAAACAGTCAGAGAATCAGTTAAGCGGTTTGGTCGATGGTGAAATACATTACGCCGATAGTCTTGAAGATAAACTCGCCTTGTCCGATCGATTTGGATTAACGTTGTCATTCTATCCTGCTGATTGGGAAAATTATTTTTCTATAGTTGAGACCTTATTTGCCGATACGATTACTGATAGGGTTAAGTTACATGAAGCGGCAAGGTTATATGCAATGGGACGAGGTAGTCACAGTGGCAGAACGGCAAAACAGTTTTATCAGTTTTATTTAGCAAAACTCTAAAAAAAGATCGATGTTATGGATGACAGTGTAAGTTATTTGACATAACTGATAGATTTAAATCAGAAGATTTGATACGGCAGTGAACAATGTCAATCGTATACTAGCTGATCTCAGGAGGCTATTTTGTCAAAGTTACACCTGCTTAGCAGCTTCAAACGGTCACTAAAATCAATGCGAGAGAAATAATGAATCGGGATAAAGATTTATTTGAGTTTGATGAAGAGGCTGATACTCCAGACACTTTAGACAAGTCGCGTTGGACTGTTCTTTCAGTAGAAGATAATCCTTTATTCCAGCAGACACTTGTTCATACATTGAAAAATATGCTTATTCAAGGGCATAACATTGAAGTTCTCACTGCCACTAACTCAGAGGAAGCTAGATACATTATAGAGCAACGACTGGATATTAATATAGTCTTCCTTGATGTTGTCATGGAAACCGATGATGCTGGTTTGCAATTAGTTAACGTTATTCGACATACCCTCAATAACCCAATAATCAGAATTATTCTACTGACGGGACAGCCAGGACAGGCCCCAAGTCGGCAAGTGATGGAGCGTTATGATATTGATGATTATTGGATTAAAACGGAACTCCGCGAAGACAATTTATTTAACACGCTGAATGGTAATTTGAAAACCTGGCGTCGAATGGAAGAGCTGCGTACAGCACGGGAAGGGATGGAAAATGTGGTGGCAGCATCACAAGCGATTTCGCGCCGCCATGATGCACTTCAGTTTTCTCAAACCGTGCTTGATGAAATTGACCGGATCATTGGTATTTCTGATGGTGGGATCATGAGCCTAGAATTGGACGACCTTGTGTCCAATCCAACCAGATCAGAAATTATTGTGGCGACTGGTCAATTTAAATATCTCATTGGACAGCCAATAGATGTGCTCAATAATGATTTGATGCTCAGGCAAATCCAGCGAGCAATTAAGTATAGAAAGCATCAGTTTCACGGGTATTGTTCGGTACTATTTTTTGCTCATGAACAACCCGAGTCAATAAACTATGTGATTGTTGTGCGATCCATCGTTCCGCTAACAGAAGCCGATATTCATTTACTCAAAGTGTTTGGGGAAAATATTTTTAATGGTTTTGCCAATCTAGCCCTGACAGAAAACTTGAATGAGCTCGCCTACAAACATCGTCAAACCAAAATTCATAATCGTAACTGGCTATATAAAGAGCTGAGTGACTCGACCTATTGGGATAGAGCTTCGCAAATCGTGTTAATAACGCTTAGTAACCTGAGTGATATTACGGTGACATTTGGTGAAGAGTTCACTATAGAATTACTGAAAGTAGTAGATAAAGAATTAACAGCGCTGCCAGGAGTACAAGCGCTCGCCCTCATTAGCCGCGATGCCTTTGCTATTTTATTGGATGACGATAACGAATTTACAGCCGAAACGTTTAATGTCTTTCTTAAAAATAAAGTAGATATCAATGGGCGTGACTACAATATTATCGCAAAAGCGGTTTCTTCCAGATTAGTATCTAGTCTCAACCGAAGCCCAGAGCAGTTACTAAGCCAGCTAGAAAGTCATTTATCGCGGTTTAAACTCAGTCATTCGACGAGTTTTCATTCCGTTGAGCTTGATAAAGGTGATTTGATTTCTGAGCAATTACAATTATTAAATGCCTTTAATCGTGGTTTAAATAACAAGGAAATTAAGGCTTTTCTTCAGCCCAAGGTTGATATGCAATCAGGTAAACTCATTGGGTTTGAAGCGCTGGCACGTTGGTTTACCCCGATGGGAGAGATGATACCGCCTGATGTGTTTATTCCTATTGCTGAAACATCAGGCCTGATAGAAGAGCTAGATAAAACCATATTATTGGATTGTTGTCATGCTCTCAAAAAACTGCAAAGTGTCGGAGTTACAGTCCCTATTTCATTTAATGTGTCTTCACACGAATTACTTTTAGGCGGTTTTGCTAATTCGATATTATCCCTTATTCAGGCTGAGGGAGTAGCTCCTCATCAGTTAGATATTGAGATAACTGAAACATCTGCAATGGTTGATTATGAGCAGGTTTCTGTTGTGTTGAAACAGTTCATTGATATCGGAATGGATGTCAGTATTGATGATTTTGGTACTGGCTTCTCTTCTCTGTCTCATATCACTGAGTTGGCAGCAACAACATTAAAAATTGATAAGTCATTCATTGAGTATCTTGGTGAGAAAGATGCCTCGGTTCATGTGGTGGAGATGATTATCCGTATTGCCTCACGCTTTGGACTTAAAGTGATTGCTGAGGGGGTTGAAACAGAATTACATCGAGATAAATTGCTTGAGCTCGGGTGTTTCAATGCGCAAGGCTATTTTTATGCACGTCCAATGCCTATTGAGGAAGCTATTCAATGGGCCCTGAGACACCAATAAATCACTCAACTTTGAAGACACCTATTCTCTATAAACACATCTGGTTAAGCCTTATCAGCCTGCTTTTCCCGGTAGTCTCTTTAGTGAGTGTAATTGGTTATCAATATTATCAAGACTTGTTACAGGCCAGTTACCAGCCTTACTTCAATGCACAGCAGGACATTATTGATAATTCAATGAATAGTTTGTCTCGTGAATTAGGTCATGTTCAACAACTCGTTCGTCTGGTCAGGTTTAATCCTGAATTTAAAAAAGCAATTGAATTAAATAAGCCACTTGATACACAAGCTCTTATCAGTGTTTTTTCGGGATTTATGAACGCTTCCCCCTATATTAGTCAATTGAGATGGCTTGATGAGAAAGGCAAGGAGCAAGTGCGAATTGATTCACAGCAAGGGAAAATTAAGATCGTTCCATTCGTTGAACTGCAAAACAAATTCCATCGAGGTTATTTTCAATCAGCGCAATCGTTAGCGTTAAATGATGTTTATATCTCTGAGTTGACACCTAACATTGAACATCGACAGATTGTTTGGCCGATAGAAAAAACATTGCGCGCCGCGATGCGAACGACGAAGAATGAAGGGCTTAGAGGGGGGGTGTTAGTACTTAATATCAATCTTAATAGTGCGCTCGCCTCATTGCAGCAAACTAGTGAGAATAGCTTGAGTATTCTTGATGATGAAGGGAATTGGATCTTGCACTCAGATAGCTCACGAGAGTTCCAAAAATTTATTGCCAACTATCAAAAAAGTGAGCCATCTGACGTTTCAGCGATGGCTGAAAATATTATCACTCAAAAACAGCTTCACAATAAAGTAACTGAATCTAGGTTGGTTAGCTACGGCAAAATGACGATTGATGCTGATTCAGAGCAGCCGAAAAATTTGTTTTTTGTTGTTGGCTCTTCACCTCAATTATTGACGACATTGAAAACGAAAAATGTCTTTCTGGTGTTGTTACCCGCAGTCATTATTTTAGTTATCGTGATGTTTACGCTATGGCAATTTATCAGTAATGGTAAAAAACGACATGAAATATATAAACAATTAGCGATTGAAAAGCATGCACTGGCAATGTCTAACCAGCAGTTAAAAGAAGCCTATGACAAGCAGCAGGAAATGCAAGATGCTATTGTTGAGCTACGAAAACTATCGTCGCTGGGAATGATGGTCGCGGGCTTAGCACATGAATTGAATACACCGTTAGGTGGGGCGACACTGACCTTATCCAGTCTTAGCTCTGCAACGGAGCGGCTAGGTGAAGCTGTTGCTAGTGGCTTGAAGAAAACAGAATTAGATCAATACTTAAAAGAGACAACGCAAAGTATCGCCCTAACTAAGCAAAATCTTCGTCGTGCGACAGATATGGTCGTGAGTTTTAAACGTTCAGCGATTGATCGACACACAGATGAATCGAGTAACTTTGATTTAGTCATGGTAATTAAGGATGTTGTGATGACGGCCAAGCTGAATCTGCAGCAACACAATATTCAGCTGGATCTGGACTTGCCTGAAAAAATCAATATACATAGTTATGTTGGCGTGATGTCCCAAGTGCTGCAAAACTTGATTGATAATGCGATTGATCACGGCTTTGCGAATAGAGATAGAGGCCATATCTTGGTTCGTCTGCAGGTCACATCTGCAGACAGTATCACTGTCAGTGTTTCAGATGATGGCAATGGTATTGAACCTGAGCGATTAAAAAATATATTTGATCCATTTGAAACAACCGCTCGTGGGCAAGGCCATACTGGACTGGGCCTACACCTTTGCCATCAATGGGTAACTCAAGTCTTACAAGGGCAGATTAATGTTGAGTCCGAGCTGTATAAAGGGACTATCTTTACCCTAATTTTTCCGGCAAAAGTTACCTCAATTGAGCCGAAATCGTAATAACCGCTTTATGACCATCTAATTGAGTCTGATTGTCATATTGCCAGTGAAGCTTCTCACACAATTGTTCTGTCAGTTGTAACCCCAGTCCAAAGCCCTGAGCATCGCTTGGTGTGTCTTGATTGAATTGAGAGCAATGATTGCTAACGATGATTTCAGTACCGTGTTGCTTAATCAAAATAGTCCCTTCCCAAGTATGTTGAAAGGCATTTCTGATCAAATTACCGATGATAATTCTTGCTGCCATCATTGAGTGAGTGACTGAGTATGAATGTGTATCCAGAGTCATAGTGACGGGTTTATTCTTGAGTAGGTAACGCATTTCATCAACTAAGTGATGAATAAGGTCGGCAACATCAAATGGTTGGCTGGGAAGTTGCTCCAAATTATCTTTATTTAACCACAGCAAGGTTTCACACAAATGCTGCATATTGAGACTCGCTCTATCAATACGGTCGATAATTTCTAATTGTTTGTCAGGCAAGCTTATTTGATGTTTTTGCTGGATTTTATGCATCAACTCAATATTGTTTCGAATCACACTTATCGGTGTTCTCAATTCATGACTGGTATAACGCAAAAAACGTTGTTCGCGTTCCATCGATTCATTGACCGAAGATAATGATGCCTTTACCAGAGCAGCCATGTCATTTAGTTCAGGGTAAGAAAAGTTCGGTGGTGTGAGTTTAAGTGTTTCTGGTGTTAGGGATTTGGTCCATGAGGTAAGTCTTGAAACCGGTTGTGATAACCATTTCATCAACAGCCAAATAAGCAGCGCCAGTGCTGCCGTAATCACAATACTCAGGACAATAATAAGTTGACGATTTTCACGTGCATTTTTACCGACCAGAGGCGAGGCATCTCTGCCGTTAAACTCACGGCTCACATAAAATGTTTGTTTTTTGATCTGTAATTTAATCAAAAAAAACATCACTCTGGTTCGCTTTTGCTGATCCTTTCGAACGCGCTTTTTGTGCAATACGCCAAACTCTTTTGGTTCTTTGAATAGGCTTTTGATAGTCTCGGGCTGCTCCTGCCAGCTCTCGGTTACGGTGTAACTTTCAATTTTTGTCGATGGATTCTTCGGCTGAACGGTAGACTCAATGTAAGTCTTGGCAACATTTTCCATGGTGGCGGAAATAATATTATCCATGCCTTTAAAAAAGAAATTAATGCTTAACATGGAGTAGCCAACCACAATCACAACACCTAACAATAAAAAGGTGAGTGCGATGGAGAGTTTTAGACTGAGTTGTCGCTTAAATCTCATGTTTAATTACAAAGCCATGGCCTGAAATCGTATGAATTAACGGTGTATCAAAAGGGGCATCAATCGCCTTACGAAGGTGAAACAAATGTACCTTTAGACTATCACTATCGGGAGGTGTGTCACCCCAAACAGCCGCTTCAAGTGCTTGCTTAGAAACGACTTGTGGCTGAGCACGCATTAACACTTCGAGTAAGCGCCAGCTGATAGGGGATAATTTTATTGGCTGATCAGAACGGCTGACCGATTTAGCATCTAAGTTCATCACTAAATCCCCGCATTGTAGGCGTTTTACTTGGCCACTTCGCCGTCTTGCCAGTGCTTGTACACGAACGATGAGTTCATCTAATTCGAAAGGTTTGACCAGATAGTCATCACTACCAGCATTAAAGCCAGCAATCTTATCGCTTAATTGATCGCGAGCTGTCAGCATCAATATCGGGATATCGTTACCCTGTTGGCGTAATGTCTCGCAGACGGTTAGACCATCCATTCGTGGTAAATTGAGATCGAGCAATAACACATCGTAATGATTTTCCTTCATAAGTTGAAGGCTAGCCAAACCGTTACTCGCATGATCACAGTCGATGATCTCCAGACTTAGATAATCCATCACCGTTTCGGCTAAATCTAAATCATCTTCCACAAGTAGGACAGTAGACATCGCTTATTGGGCCTCAATAGTGTGGGATAAAGAGCGACGCTTAAACAGCGAAGCAATATCAATTTGAATAAGTAGTAAGCTCGGTATCAATATCAGGGTGATGATGGTCGCAAACATAATACCGTAGCCAAGAGAAACGGCAGCAGGTATCAAGAATTGAGCTTGGCGTGATGTTTCGCTTAATAATGGTGCTAAACCAGCAAAGGTGGTGACTGATGTCAGTAGCACAGGTCTAAGTCTACCTCGACAAGCAACGGTGATGGCTTGTTTTACATCAGTATATTCATCACGAATATCATTAAAGCGAGACACTAGTAATAGACTGTCATTAACCACGACGCCACTCAGAGCAATGATCCCATTCAGTGAGAGGATGCCAAGCGTTAAATCATTCATCCAATGCCCCAGTACCGCACCAACAACACCAAAAGGAATCGCCGTCATAATCAAAACCGGTTGAATGTAAGATTTTAATGGGATCGCCAGTAAGATATAAATGACGAGTAGGGCGATAATGGACATTTGTACCATCGAAGATTGGGTTTCTGCTTGTTCTTCAGCTTCGCCTGCAAAATGAATATCTAACCCTGGGTATTTTCTGAGTAATTTAGCTACTTCACTACTTTGTAATTGAGATACCAATTCGGTAGTGGAGAGTTGGTCTTTATTGACATCTGCTGAGATATACACCGCACGCTTTTTATCAATACGGGTAATGGAGTCTCGAGTGTAGCCAAAGGTCACCGTTGCCACACTAGATAAAGGCACAACATCACCATTAGGTGTTCTCACTCTAGAGTTAAGCACATCGGCTGCATTCTGTCGCTCTGCTTCTGGGTAGCGAACTTTGACTTCAATTTCATCGCTGTTACGCTGATAACGCTGAACGACTTGGCCACTAAAGCCTTGTAAAATCTGTATAGCGAGCTCATTTGTGGTCATCCCCAAAGCGCGGCCTTGCTGGTTGAGTTTGAGCTGTAATTGCGGTTGACCGGGTTGAAGATTGTCATCAATCCCACTCACTGCGGGAATCGTGCTTAGCAGCTGTTTTACATCACTTCCCGCTAAGTTAAGAATTTGGTCATCATTTGCTCTCAGCTCGATGCGTAGGTCTTCTGTTGACCCGTGAGAGCTTCTTACACTGACTGCTCTCGCACCTTCGGGTAAGCCAATACGTTGCTGCCAATGTCGTGTGAAAGTGGTGATGTCATATGGAGCACTATCTTTTAACTCAACCGTGACTTTGCCTGATTGATCACTATCAGAGAGGATTTGTAGATTGGCGATATCACCATCGCCGCCTAAGTCTTTATCGCTTTCATAAGCCAGACTTTCCATAGTTAACAGGTCGGAATGTGTTAAGCCAAAACTGGCATCATTTTGCATGGTCAGTTCTGCCCTGACGGTATCTCCCGGAATGGTAGGAAAGAAGCTAAGTCGAATAATGCCCGTTACTGGCATACTCATGACAAAGATGAACATAGCAATAAATAGGATGGTGACGGCATAACGATAGTTCAGTGCAAACTGTATAACAGGACGATAACAACGTTGGTTAAACCACTGCAGGCCACTATCCATGGTGTGTTGAATGCCATGCCATACTTTTACTATGCCTCGCTCACTGCGCTGGCGGCGCGTATTTAGATGGGCTAAGTGAGCAGGTAAAATCAGCTTTGACTCAATAATAGATAAGATCAAACAAATAGTGACCACGGCAGCAAACTGAGCATATAGCTTGCCCAAGCCACCTTCGATTTGTGAGAGGGCAAAAAAAGCAGCTACGGTGGTAAAGACACCAAATAAGGTAGGTACCGCAACGATCATCGTACCTTTTATGGTATTGGCTAAGGTATCGCCTTCTTTTGACCTGACATCGTAAACTGATTCCCCGACCACGACGGCATCATCTACCACAATACCCAGAGCCAGTAAGAAACCAAACGTGGTGAACTCGTTCAGTGTCAGCCCAGCATAACTATCGCCCATAAAATAGAGGGTGCCGAAAAAGATAAACGGTAAGCCCATGGCCACCCAAAAAGCCACGGTTAAATTTAGAAATAGAGCGAGTAAGATAAACACCATGGCAATACCTGTCATGGCATTTTTAACCAATAAAGAAAGACGTTGTTTTATTGATTCACTGCGGTCATACCACGTGGCTAGCGTGACATTAGCAGGCAATTTGCCATCATTTTGCCATTGAAGAGCAACTTTTTTGGCCGCTTCAACACTATTGGTAATATCGTCTTGGCCAGTGGTAATAACTTGAAGGGCGATGCTGTCATGGCCTTGAAAACGTGCCAAAACCGATGTGCTGTCGTCGAAGGTGTCCTTAATATTAGCCACTTCGCCAAGTAATAATTGTTTACCATCGGCTAAGGTTAATAAGGGAATATCAGCAAAGTCTTGTTTTAGATAGGCTTGTTCAGAGGCTTTTAATTGTAGATAGACGGTTTTATTGCGAAGGACCGCTGTCATGGTGTTGGAGGAGCCCGCATTTACGGCACGCTCAACATCGGACAAACTTAAGCCATAGGATTGCAGTTTCCCATCATCCACTTCAATAGCCATCATCGGATCTAGCCAGCCAGAAATGTTGACGCGACTAATATTGTCATTGGCAACAAGGTCATTCTTCAAGTTATAGGCGAGTTGCTGCAGACTGTGCCTATCGGTATCACCATAGAGTTGTAGCCATAATGAATGTTCTTCACGGCCGCCCTTATCAATAACCGGATTTTTAGCCTCGGCGGGAAAGGTCGAGATGGCATCTACTTTGGTTTTGACATCACGCAGTAAAGTATCAAGATTGTAATCACTTTGTTTTTCAACGGTAACGGTAACGCCTGTGCCTGTTGAGCTACTGGTAATTTGTTTTATGCCAATCACATCTTCCAGTTGTTCTTCAATTTTGATAGCCAGACCTTCTTCCGATTGTTTGGCTGAGCCACTGTCATAAGAAACTGAAATAGTGAGTGTGTTGGGTTCCCTACTTGGGAAAGCTTCTTTTCTTAAATGACCTGATTCAAACACACCTAAGACAATAATTAATATCATCAAAAGGTTAGCTGCAACCGGATTAGAGGCAAACCACGAGATGATGCCGCTAGAATAGGTTTTGTTTGCCATTAAGGTGTGACCTCAACTGGCTTCACATCCATGCCATTTAGATAACTATCTAATGGATTTATAAGTACATTAGCTCTGTCACTTTTTAAGTCTTCAGGAGGCTCAACGAAGATAAATCCAGTTCTGGTAAATAAAGGTGTGGTAGAAAATTTAGCCAAGGTATTGTTTTTATCAACGTACCAAATCTCACCACGCTGACTTAATGCGCTGGTGGGTAATTTCCACAGACCATCTACTTTGCGACCGCTAATATGAACATTCACAAATGTCCCTGGATAAAGCGCTGGTTTTTGGTCGAGTGGGTTCTTTAATGCCACAATCAAACTACGCTGGCGTGTCTGAGCATCAAGACTTTGCTCTGCTCGTAATACGAAGCCATTCCATTGCTGTTGGTTTTCTACACTGCTGATGGTGACTGGCCAGCTGCCTTCATTTAGTTCGGATAGCGGTGGGAGGTTTTGCCACTCATTAGATGACAGCGCTACGCTAATCTCAACGCGATCAGTACTATATAAGGTCGCTACTTCGGTGCCTGTTTGTACATAGCTGCCAAGTGACACCGCACGGTTAATAATCAACGCGTCAAAAGGCGCTTTTATCATTGAGCGGGCGAGATCTTTTTCGGCTGATTTTAAAGAGGCTTGTGCATTTTTCACACTGGCTTTAGCCGCCTCCAGCTGAGGTTTTCTGAGGACTAAATCTGAATCAGGTTCGCCTTTTAATCCAGATGATTGCCACTCAGCTAATGCTTGCATACCCTGACGTTCTTCCTCGAGCAAGCTGACTTTAGCAGCACTGAGAATTTGACGGGCACTTTCAACGGCTGCTTGATAATTACTATTTTCCAATTGAGCCAACGTAATGCCTTTTTTGACCCGTTTTCCATTTTCAAAGTCGGCTGAAATCTGTTCTATTTGTCCTGCAACTTGTGATGTCAGACTGATGGAAAAATGCGGGTCAGCAGATCCAAAAGCAGATACTTCTGAAAAATAGCTTGCTGGTGACACACTGATGACAGAAACATCAGGGCTGGCTATAGACTCCTTTTTAGTGGGGATAGGCCGGTTTGCTTTCGCCTGCATTTGTTGTTGAATGACCATGACGGTGACAAACAAAATCACACAGGCAGCGGCAAAGAATAAAATAGACGAACGGTATTTTTTCATGGTTGTGTTCCAAGCCCGAGGGCGAGACCCAGATTGATTCGGTTAATAAGACGAAGATAAACGAGGTTATCCAAACTCGCTTCGAGATTGTAGGTTTGTTGCTGCACCGTCAGCAGATCCAAAATATCCACTAAGCCAGTTCGGTAACTTTTTTGATATTGCGCCAAGCTGTTTTGGGCACTTTGTAGTGCTGTGGCGATATGTTGTTCTCTGCTAGCAAGGTTAGTTTCCAAGCTTAGATATTGTTCGACTTCATTAATGGCGGTTAACAGCGTGTCACGATAGCTTTGATAACTATAGGCTTCATTTAATTCTGCCTCTTTTGCTGCCGCTCGTAATTCTCCGCCTTGGTAGATTGGGGCGGTTAGTTGGCCCAATAACGACCATAGTGGTGAAACCATCAAAGCACTGTTGGGCGAGCTGGCGGCATCTTGTAATGCGGCAGTGATATCCAGACTGGGTAATAATTGCTTGTAGGCGACTTCAGTTCGATACTGATTCGCTTCAATAGCGAGATAAGCCGCTTGCAAATCAGGACGACGAGCCAGTGTCTGTGC
>DRHY01000102.1 GCA_011052985.1 Methylophaga thalassica | reverse complement strand
AGATGTGTATAAGAGACAGCTATGATGATGATATCCCGTTTTAATTTACACCTGAGATAAATAATTAAAGAAAAACACATGAGCCTCTATTTATTAGAGGCTTTTTTACTTTATAAGGGAAAATATTGATTACTGGGTCTCTTATGCGAGTTACTGTAAGGAAATTTAAACGTTTTGAACACTCTGTTTTCCTATCAGTAGATAGATGGTGTTCCTGGCTTCTGAATCAATCACTTTGTCATCCAGAATATTCGAATGAATAAAGCAGCAAATTATTAGAGCCGTATTTAAAAATGCCGCAGGAAGCCTAATGGGGCTGTTTTATGCCCAATAGTTATTCAACCGTGGTACAGGAAGAGGCAAAACATCTCAAGTTCTTCAAATATCCTGAGCCTATCAGCAAAGAAATTTATAGCACCAACGTCATTGAACCGGTGCATCGACAATTCAAAAAGCTGACCAAAAGCAAATGTGCATTACACAGTGAAGTTTAGTTTACTAAAACTGCTTTAAGTGAGAGTTCACAATATAAGTAAGAATTGGAGAATGCCTGTTCATAACTGGAATATAAGATTGTCACAACTAGCTATTTTGACGAGCATTTTGATAATGTACAGGATATTGCAAATACTTTGGCCAACGCAGACTTATGAAATATCTTAAGTTAATGTTGAGCAGATATGCTTCTGATCAATATAAAAATACCCGTGATGTCGCGAGCATTTTTTATGGCAACGATGTATCCAACGGCTTCGGATATTATTAAAACACTGACATATCCAATAGACAATATTAGAAAATATACAGAAAGAGTGCGATTGAATGTGACTCTTTTAGTGCTACCATGGGTAATATGCTATTTAAACTAAAGCTCTATATCTGATGAAAGAATTACTCAGGGGAATCGTACATTTTTCAATCAGTTAAAACATTGTCAGATGGGTTTAAGCAATTTTATAAGTATAACCCTAAAGAACTCGTAAAAATCTTTTGTTTAATGTTAATGCAAAAGGTGACATCAGGCATTAGCTTGCTGCTGATATTGCCCTTGTTACAGCTTATGGGACTGAATACGGCGAGTGGTGAAGATCCCTTTTCCCAATATGTTGTTACGTTCACGAATACACTCGGTATTGAATTAAACTTTTTCAGTGTTATTAGTATTTTCCTCGGTTTGATGCTGTTCGTGACGCTTGTTGATTACGTCACGGAAGTAAAAGGGGCGAAGTTACAGCATTTCTATACTCACACCTTAAGAACTCAGCTCTACCGTCTAGTTTTATATAGTCAATGGCAATACTTAAGTGAGCAGCGACTCTCAGAGATAAATCACACTCTGGCAATGCAAATTAAGTCGCTGAGTAATGCCACTAACCTGATATTGATCTGCCTGGCATCTTCGATTTCGCTATTAGTACTAATCTCGTTATCTTTTTTCATTTCCTGGCCGATGACGCTTTTCGCCATAGCTACCGGCATGGTATTCATCACTTGTTTGTGGCCCTACTTCCGTCGTAGTCACTATAGCGGTGCGGCAGAGTTAATCAGCTATCGAAAAATATTTAGTGGATTCTCAGACCAATTAAGGTTCTTGAAAATAATCAAGAGTCACCAGTATGAAGAGAGTTTTTTAGCAGATATTCAGGACAGCAGTGAAAAGTTAGAAAATCAAAGCGTTGTTGCGACCACATTACTAGGGCGGACAAAGTGGCTTTACAAGATGGGAGCCGCCATCATATTTGCTACAGTGCTAACAACCAGTCAATTTTGGTTACACATTCCTATTGAACAGTTGATAGTTCTGTTGCTTATCTATTCAAGATTGCTACCCCAGTTGTCTATGTTAAATAGCTCAGCACAACAGCTCGCTAGAATGGTTCCCGTCTACCATGATATTCAACGTTTGCAGACAGAATGCCATACCGTTCAAGAGCCTCCCGAAACAGGTAAATATATTGGGTTTGAAAAGGCCATAATATTAAAAAATATTGGATTTAAGTATCCCAATGCCCGAGCCTCAGTTTTGAGCAACGTGAACCTGACATTAAACAAGGGACAAACTCTTCTCATTCGAGGAAAATCTGGAATAGGTAAAAGTACACTGGTAGATATTCTCTCTGGGTTATTACCTGCAACGGAAGGTCAACTATTTTGTGACAATACGTTGATAACCACTGAAAACATGAGGCAATGGAGAGGTAGCATCAGCTACGTTGCACAAGATACCTACCTACTCAATGATACCCTTTATCGCAACTTAAACCCCAGCAATCAACCAATGAATGAAAGTGACATTTGGCATGCACTTGAACTATCCGCTGCCAGTGACTTTGTCCGTGCGCTTCCTCAACAACTACAAACAATTATTGGCGAACAAGGCGTGTCGCTGTCAGGGGGGGAGAAACAACGCATTGCATTGGCTCGGGCATTTTTAATGCGCGCGCAGCTGATTGTTCTTGATGAAGCAACAAGTGGACTCGATAAGCAAACAGAAAAGAAAGTGCACGAATCTCTGGTGCGATTACGAGGCAAACAAACGATGGTTATTATCAGTCATCGTCCGAATGAAAAAATTCTTGCTGATGTTGTCTTAGAACTAGGCTAAAACGGACTACTTGTTGAGCCATCGATAAAGCACCTTCAGCTCATTACTGGTTTGCGTTTTTTTGTTTCTACCCCAATATTGGGAGATCAGTAACTTAAATAAAAAAAACCACCAAACTGGCAAGAATAGCCAATAAAAACGAGATGAGCTCATGCTGAGATGTTGGTTTATTCTTTCCTTTGTAGGAAGGAGTAACTTTCTTAAATGCGTAAATCTGTCTTTGTTGCTTTTAGTTTGCAAGGCTGAAGAGAGCCTTTCGTATAACTTTTGATCAAGGTCGCACAACATTAATTGCTTACAGGCATCAAGTAGTTTGGCCTCAGGAATCATCTCTAATGCCCCCCCCACTTTAATGTCAGGATAAAAATAAACTAGAAGTGAAAATGCAATAGCCACTTCTTTATGCAAATCCATATAGTCACAATAGGCATGGAATTTTTCCCAGCAAACAGTGCCATTTGAAATCAAAAAATAAAGATCAAATATAAAAACAGGGCCATTGTTAAAAGCATTTTCTCGCACCGAATGGTGGATGATGTGAGCTAATAGCATTTCTGGAGTTTGGCAAGGAAGCTCCTGATTACCTACAGTGACAGATTCAGACTCTTGCCAAAAATCAGAGAGCATTGAAAGTTCGAGACTTTCTTGTCTTAAGTCTGGTCGACAAAGTCTATGGTGTACTTCAATGACGATATTGAAATCTGGATGACTCAAATGAGGGGCATGCTTTTCAGACTCAATGTAAGCCTCATAATCTATATCTTGGCTCTCACCACCAAATGAGTAACCATGCTCAAGTAATAATTCACACGCTTGGCTGAGACTCTGAGGCTTAACAATAATGTCAATATCTCGCATTCTCCTCATAGCACTGTTTGGGTAATATCTAAAAGCGAGAATCGATCCTTTAAGCACCTGATAGTCGATGTTATGTCCGCTCAAGATTCGATGTAAATGCAACAAATTAGCTTGTATTTTCAGTTGCCTGAGTGGCGCTCTATTTGCTTTATTTTCGAGCTGTTCCAAATAGCTATTATGAATGCTGGAATACAAAGTGCCTGATTGTTTTACCTTATGTATAAACAGGTAAGTGAGACGGTGTTCTTTGCACCACTTTATGATTATTTGCCACTCAGTTTCTGACAGTTTTACGTTAAATAATCTTAGGTCACCGCGTATTATAAAGTCTAAAAACATTTCTCTTAGTGCATTTGTGTCATTCATATCATCTCAATATTGTAGTAACTCAAATATCACATCTAGTAAAAAGTTTTCAGTACAGTGAACTTTTTATGGCCGACTTTACCCGTAATTATGGTGTCTTCTACTTTTAACCAAGCATGGGCTTTCATCGATGCTTGTTTGCTAAACATTGCATTTAAATTTTGCTCTGAAGTCGTCGTCTCTGCTTTTTTTGTGACCCCCAAGTACATCACACTTCTTATATTACGCCGTTGACACATCCACTTTGCTGCAATAGCTTGCGGCAGGCATACAGTGTTCCATGGAACATTATTGGCTGCTCGTGATATAGCTCTTCGGATACGCTCGACGGTATCAGGGTTAACACGATCCTGCGCCAACGCATATGGTACATGTGGCGAGTCAGCTCCTAACATAGAAGCATACCATTTTAAGGGTAAAAAATAGACACAAAAACGAGCAGCAGCAATGTATAAAACTGCCTCTAGAAAAAAATAGAGTTCATGTCGATCCATTTTACAAATTGCAGTAATTTTTGTTTTCAGAGAATTAAACAAAGCACTACCAAGTAAATTTAAATTCAGGAATGTTCGATTCGTGACTTAAAGGGTTTATCATGCCATTCTAATTATGGACTCTCATGGAGATGTAAAATGAACTTAAGCTCTATAGTACAACAAACTGAAAACTCTGTTTCATGCGAGATAGAGGAACAAACAGTATTGCTTAATGTAGAAGCTGGCAAGTATCACGGATTTAATGAAGTTGCCTCAAAAATTTGGCAGCTCATTGAAACACCTTTGAAAATAAGCCAGATATGCGATCAACTTACTGATGAATTTGACATATCAAAAGAAGAATGTGAGTCAGAAGTAGTAGTTTTTTTAAAGCGACTTAATGATGCTGGTCTGATAACACTAAGTAGATGATATCGACTCTTTCATTTAAAAATAATCTGTTTATATGAGTATTATTGCTGGCAGTGTTGATTTCGCACATTGCATTTCCAATAGCACCCCATATCTAACTCATCCATTCCGTCATGTTTTTGATAAGTTTAAACATGATTATTACCGAGAATGGAACGACAGCTCTGTCACGTTAAGTTATTGGCATCGAATCATTTCACCTGAGTCTATTTCTGACACCCAGCCTATTAATACTCATGAACTCGTTCTCCTCGCTGACTTGAGGTTAGACAATAGAGCTGAACTTCTAAACCAACTCAATGGCGTCAATCCCCCCTCTCCAGATAGCGACCTCGTTTTGGCTGCTTATAAAAAGTGGGGGAAAGATTGTGTCAATCATATGTTGGGTGGATTTGCCATTGCGATATGGAATAAGGAAACAGAAACGTTATTTTGTGCCCGCGATCAGGTGGGAAACAAGCCTTTATATTATGCAGATATCAAAGACAGTAGTGGACACACTTTTATCTTTTGTACTTCTCCTACTGGCATTCTAAAACACCCTAAAGCAACCAGAGAGATCGACCCTGAGGGAGTATTTAACATCCTGATGGGAAGTGTATGTAACGAGGAAACAGCCACGCTGTTCTCTGGGATAAAAAGATTAGCAGCAGGTTTTTGCCTCCAGGCCAACAAAAAAGGAACTGAGCTTTGGCGTTATTGGGAACCAGAGCCTGGCAATCCAGTTCGGTTTACTAACGAAAATGATTATGTTGAAGGCTTTAACGAGAAACTCGAACAGGCCGTAAAAGCATGTATAAATACAGAATTACCAGTGAGTTCATTTCTTAGTGGAGGCTTAGATTCCAGTACTGTTTCCTGTATGGCCAACAAGCTGCTTCATCGTTCTGATAAACGCCTAATCACCTCGTCATTTGTGCTCCCAGAATATGAAGCTGGAATTGATGAGAGAAAATATATCGACGACATTTTACAAGAGAATGATTTTGAACATTTCTATATCACCAGAGAGAGTGTCAGTTTTCGCGACTGCTTAACTGATTGTTTCGATAAATATGGCGGCTTCCCCTACAATAGCCATGCATTTTTTGCCAAGCTTTTACCTAAGCTGTATCAACGCAATGTGGGTGTACACCTTTGTGGTTACGGAGGCGATCAGGTGGCGTCTTTTCATGGTACGTGGGTGCTAGAACAATTATTGTTGGAAGGACGCTGGACAACATTATGCAAGCAAGTGAACTCGATAAGTCACGGGAACTTAACTTATGCTGCCAAGACGCTGCTGCGAGCTCTGCGCAACATTGCACAAGCAGCAATGCCAAATAGTCGAAATTGGAATCAAAACTGGTACGCTAAAAAAGTCGCTAACAAAATGATTTCACCTACATTAGCCAACCGACCGGGCTATCGTGAAAAAACATTATTTTCTCCTTCCTTTGAAGTACAGTCCTTTCCCCTGAAAGCTACCGATATTATGAAGCGGTTTCTCCAATACGATAAAACTTCAGTTAGGTTAGAGGAATTGAACAGCGTATTTTTGCCTTATGGCATCGAATACAGAACTCCGTTACTCGATATTCGCTTGATTGAGTATTGTATGTCAGTGCCACCAGAACAACATTATCTTCAACAAAAGCGCAGTTTAATTCGTCGCGCAACCAAAGGGTTAATTCCAGAGAATATTCGTAACGGGCACAATAAACACCAAGGCTCCCTTCCCAATCGTTTTCTCTCTCTTTGGGAGGAAAAACAAAAACTCATTGATGACTTAAAAAACTGTTCAGACATGGCAGAAGTATCATCACTTATCGATATATCCACTTTAAGAAAGCATTTAGCAAAAAGCCAGGTCGAGGAAAACGTAAAACCCAAGATATATAGAAACATGGAGTTGGCACTTTATATCGCATGGTTTAAAAACCATTTCCAGGATGTGGAAGCATAATAATGGGGAAAAGAGAATCATTGATCGAAGCCCGTTATCGCTACAATGCATTCGGTCTTACTATTCAGTCTGATATTCCGCTACCAGAATTGCCTGCGAGCAGTCATGAAAGCAAGGCAGATATTCACATTTTCCTCAGTGAAAGAGACGGTCCTTTTGAAGCACCTCTCAGTGAGTCGAGCCACTTTGCCATTAACTATAAGGAAGCCCTTCTCAAAGGCGACGGGTTTTCGCTAACGATTGTCGATGGTAAACAAATATTGATTCACTGCCATGAAGTAGATGAATATCAGGCACTTATTAGACTTCGGATTCTTGGGGCTGGAATAGGCCTGTTGCTACAACAGCGAGGCTATCTTGTACTGCATGGAGCAGCAGTCGTAGGTGATAAAGGGGCTGCCATTATTCTAGGCAACAGTGGGGATGGCAAATCGACTCTTTGCGCGCAGTTAGTGCAGCAAGGTTATCGTTTATTAGGTGATGATAAATGTGCCATAAGGTTTGATGATAACGCAATTTACGCTTTGCCTAGTATTCCCAATATCAAACTCAACAAACCCTCTATAGAACTGTTAGGTTTTTCCCATCAAGAAACAACGATGATTTGCGCTACTCATAGCAAGGTTTATGTCAACCTGGGCGCTGCATTTGAGCCTGAAGAGGTACCTATACTGGCAGGATTTGTCTTGGGACAGGCAGATCATGTCAGCCTGTCTCAATTAACGCAAATGAACGCATTTGATACCTTCATACAGCACTCCTACCGTAAGCAGAAGCTTATTGGCGGCGGGTTACACAAAATACATTTTACTCAATGCCATCACATGGCAAAATCGCTAAAAATGTATCGATATTTAAGGCCATTATCCGGAAAAATTTTGAGTAAGCCGAGTCCTGTATTATCAGATTGTATTGAGGAGTTAATTGGCAGTGGCAAGTAAACCAATCTTGAATTTTGAGCAGATTGTCGCTAATCCTCAAATACTGAAGCTGGCTGAGAAACGTCTTCTTAAGTCTCTCGAGGAGCGCCCTGACGAGACAGAGTATTTATGGCAGCTGGCCGAAACTTACCGAAAACAAGGACGGCTGGATAAAGCTGCAGCGCTGTATCAGAGATTATCTAAGCAAAACCTGCTAGCGAATGACTTATACGCCATAATGAGTGGAGAGCCGGAGAAGTTTGTGGGTCAGGATAAATGCTATCCTGTGCCCTTCGTGTTGAAGCACGACTACTTAACACAAGCGGAACTTTCCACACTACGTGAATATATTCAAGCTGAAGCTTGGGACAATCACGGTCGTTCAGAACTGGGAAATGGTGAATACGATGAACAAATTCGGCAGTCGTATGATCTACCCCTACCTCAATGGCTCAGGCAAAAGATGCTTAATGATATCTCAACCAGCTTGCCCGAGTTAAGTCACCTATTGCAGAGCCCTCACGTTGAGTTTGGCCGCATTGATCTCTTTCTCCGAGCTTATGGAAATGGTCAATTCTTTAGTATCCATACGGATAAGCTCCTCAATGTTTGCCGCCACCTGAGTATGACTTACTTCTTTTATTTCGAACCACAGCAATTTACTGGCGGGGATTTATTGATATTTGACACGCATTTGAGCCAAGGCGAAAAAAGAGAATTCTCGGAGAATTTTACCCGTTTGAGAGCGACTCAGAATACATTAGCTATTTTTCCAAGTGCTTCTTACCATGCGGTGTCTACCGTCAATACTCGTACTGAAAACAGAGCCGCTTATCGTTATGCCATTAATGCACATGTGTGGGAAAAGGCTCACAAGAGAAAGAACAATAATGAGTAAGGCTGATACTGCAATGTACAATTCAAATAGCACCCTTTATCCCGGTGCGACACATGACTTAAATAAAATAGTCAAAACCAACCTGTTTCTCATTTGCCCTAATAACAGTGGCTCTACTTTTTTGAAAGGTATTATGGCCAACTCGCTAAACACGTGGAATTTAAAAAAAGAAGGGCAACACATGGCAGGCTTTCAGGGCGTTTCAACCAGCGGCATTGGCGCAGAATTATTGTGGGCAACAGATAAATGGTTAAGCTATTTTACGGATGAAACCGCCTATAACTGGCCTCAAACCAAAAAAGCATGGTACTTCACCGCCACCGCATTAACCCCATACGCCTCCGTATTCTTTACTAAATCACCACCAGCGATCGTATGGGTAGAACAACTCAAGCAACATTTTTTCAACAGCAAATTCATTTTTATGGTGCGTAACCCATACGCAGTTGTAGAGGGCATCGTTAGACGAAAGCAAGATAAGTTTCCACGTCAGGACATTCTAGGTATGGCAGCAACTCATATAATGAAGTGCTTTGAGTTGCAGATAACAAATATTGAAAACCATCAGGATTCATTGTTTTTTACTTACGAAGATATGTGCTCAACACCTGATAAAATCGCCGACCAGATAGCATATTTTGTACCTGAATTAAATGATTTAAAAATGGATACGGCTATTCCAGTAAAAGGCAATTACCATGAACCGCTGCGAAATATGAATGACCAACAAATTAACAACTTAAGCAATGATGATCTAACCGAAATTAATCACGTGTTTGACCGACATGCCAAATATTTACGTTATTTTGGTTATCATCGAATAAGTGCTTTTGACTAATAGCGGGTTAGAGTTTATGAGTGCTTTTCCTGGACAAGTTAATCAACTAACAACGATAAATAACAATGATATTGATGCACTGTTGACAGCGTTGCATCACCAAAGCCACCTTTGGGAATATTGGAACGCACTAAAGCCAAACAAGTTTAATGTGTTCGAAAACTGTACTCAACATATCGTTTTCAAATACCCTGTGGACTTACGTCACCATGATCTTTCAGTTACATTTCCTCTTTGGCAGGAGTGGCAACACTTGATTCAACCTCTCATCAATCAAGCTGTCGTTAACTATGAATACAAAAATGCAGGTATTGCACGTATCATGCTTGCTAAATTGTTGCCTCAAAGTAAGGTTCCATTGCACATTGATGCCTCTCCGTCAGCGACAATACCTCATAAAATTCATATCCCCTTGCAAACATCTGAAGGTGTTGTGATGAATTTTGCAGACAAAGACTGTCATTTACCCGTTGGTTTTGCCTATGAACTGAATAATAGGATCCAGCATGGTGTTAGCAATTCATCAAACAGCGAGAGAATTCACCTTATTTTTGACTATTTTGACAAGTCAGTAAGCCAATAATAAAAATGATGGCACAAACGTTTCCCCAATTTGCAACGCCCTTCGTAAGACTTCCTTTCGATCTGGATGTGAAACAACTTCAAAGCGAGCTTAACAACTTGATGGACATGGATTGGCTAGAGCATCCACAAGGCCTTGCTGGCAATCTGACATTACCACTCGTATCTGTTAATGGTCAGTACAATCATGACTTTGCAATATCAGGCCAAATGTTACCTACACCTGCGCTTCATCATTGCCCATACATCAGACAAATTATGGCGAGATTACAAGTTCCCATTTCACGTACACGTCTGATGTTACTTGCCCCAGGCGCAGAAATCTTAAAGCACTTTGATGCAGGTTATCACTGGTATCGTCGCGTAAGAATTCACATACCAATATTGACACATCCAGAGGTCATTTTTGGCTGTGCAGACCAAAAAATACATATGCAAGAAGGTGAAGCATGGTGTTTTGATCACCGAAAGTGGCACTGGGTTAAAAATAACTCCTCCTTTCCAAGAGTGCATTTAGTTATTGATACTAAAGGATCCCCAGATTTTTTCTCATACTTCTTATCCACAAAAGAATACGTTAGTACTGAGAGCTATGAAGTAAAAAAAGCGAAGTCTTTTCAACTAGAGCCATACCGCTTTGAAGTATTGGAACCAGATGAGATAGAAGAGCTGTTCACCAGAATTATTGGACAATTTGAACAGTTGGATGAACCACAGTTAGTCATTGATCTCAAAACACTAAATAATAACTGGCAAAATACGTTTAATCTTTACGGACATAGTATTAAAGGTGAAAAAGCTTATGGTGAGCTCATCAAATTATTGGCAGAATGTATTGACAAATCAAGACTCAATCACCAAGCAATGAGTGCATACGGGACCATAATCACCATGCTGGACAGAAATAACGGTCCCCCCATTAAGGCAATACATCATGGTGAAGTCACATACAAGACAGTATATTCTCAAAAGGAAGGGAGGCTTATTTCAGAGTTAAATCAGTAAAATGGTGATTGACTTCAAACTTGTTTTATTAGTTTGGGAATAGTACTCTTAAACGTTACTAAATACAGATATTCAAACAGCTTTTTCAATGAAATAGAGATTAATATGAGCGACAATAAATCAAAAATAGAAAAGCCACAAAGTACAACCAGTGAAAACACAAAAAAAACCTGGCAGACACCCGAAATTGTCGATTATGATTACGCCAGCCTAACGCAAGGTGGTGCAAACCTGAGAACGACAGACGATGTTGCCGGAGACAACTACAGAGCAAGCTAAATGTTAGGGTTTGTCTGCGCCGTTAATGACTTTTGTTTATAACCCTTATTTATCGCTATTCTGTGGGTGAATTTCTGTATCAATGAAGAACATTATCTGGCTCGCCTCGTTTCCAAGGTCAGGTAACACATGGCTGCGTTATGTTATCTCCAGTTTACTTGAACAAGCTGATGCGGCCAAGATAGACATTATTCCGACCCTGCATTGCGCTAACCGGAAAGCCATTGAGGAAACGTTAAGCTTTTCAGTTAGTCTCTTATCTGTTGAAGAAGTAAACAACTTTCGACCTGCGGTATATCGCCAATGGTCAAAAGAAGGGACGCAACGACCTCCCTTATTTATTAAAGTGCATGACTGCTATGCAAAAAATGAAAATGGTCGTCATATATTCCCTTCAGATGTTACTCAAGCAACCATCTACTTGGTTAGAAACCCTCTTGATATTTGCGTCTCATACGCTCATTTCTGGGGACTTGATAACTATGATAAAGCGGCTGATTTGATTTGCGATAAAGCACATTCTTTACCGGCAAATAACATAGACTTGTTTGGTCAAATCTATCAACATATTGCTGACTGGAGTGCGAATGTTGATAGCTGGTGTAATGAATCGAAAATACCGGTGAAAATCGTCAAATATGAGGATATGAAACACGCCCCTCTCGCTACATTTTCCAACATCGTGGAATATCTCAACCTCCCCTACACCGAAGACGAAATACAATCTGCATTGCAACATTGTGATATTACTAAATTTCAGCAGCAGGAAGCCGAAATTGGATTTGGTGACCGCCCTTATGGGGGCGATAAATTTTTTCGTCAAGGGAAAGTAAATGTATGGCAGGATAAACTAACAAAGCATACGGTAAATAAGATAGTCAGTTGCCACAACGCGATGATGCAACAGTTTGGCTATTTAAATGACGCTGGCGACCCGATTTAGCGACCATAAAAAATGCAGACATACCATTACAATATTTGTGGTCTTACAGTCGAGTTTCCATGGAAAATTGATTATTTTCCTACATCCAATCAAACACCGGATGTATTTATTCAGTTTGGAGTGGCTTCCCCGCCTTCTAAAGAGGTCATGCTTTATCAAGGACCTTACTGTCAGGTTGCACCCAATCATTTTTTTCTTAGCATTGATAATATTGCCAATTTCATGGTTCGCGACGGCAATCTCATTACGATAGAGCCACAGGGTAATATTGATACCGATTCACTAAAAACTTTCGTTCTAAGCTCTTGCCTCGGCGTCCTGTTAATTCAACGAAACTTACTTGTGCTGCACGCAGCAGTGCTGAAAAAAAATGGAAAAACCGTCGCATTTGGTGGGGGGCCGGGTTGCGGTAAATCCACACTATCCGCACTATTGTTGAAATCTGGTGCAGGGGTATTAGCAGATAATATTGCGGTAATATGCTTTGACAATAAAACAACCGCAATGACCCTACCTTCTTTTCCTAACATTCACCTTTGGCAGTCAACGCTAGATAAACTAGCAATAAACGGATACAACTCTAAAAAGATTAGGCCAGAAATTAATAAATATGTGATAAACATAGGGGCTGACTTTGTAAACACACCTCAACCATTGAGTTCGCTTTGTATTCTCTCCCCTTGGAACAAACGGGAGATACATTTTGAACAAATAACGGGGGCAGAGAAAATCTTCCAGCTAACAAATGTCAGCTTTCGGACAAAAATCACTAGGGGATTGGGCATGGACCAACAACATTTCAAGCACATTAGTGCACTTTCAAATACCATAAATATGGTTAAGCTCTCCTATCCACAAGATTGGGCATTAAACAGCACCCTAATTAATCATATTGATGAATATCTGTTCAAATAACTGAAGTTACGAATCATGTAAGTCTCTTAAAGCTCATACACACTACACCAAAAGCAGCCTCAATCCTGTAGACCAATACTATTAGTGAAACCTTCAATGTCCGCCCATTATTGCTTAGCAACCGTCACCACAAAATCGTTCCTACCCGGCACTATGGTGCTTTTATATTCATTTTTGGAAACAAACACCTGGTTTGAAGGGGATATTGTTGTCTTTGTTGAAGCGCAGGAATTATCACAAAATGAATTGAATTTGCTTCAGACTTTCAAGCATTTGAAAGTTATTCATATAAATCCACAGCTCCTTAAAAACATTGAACAACTGACATCCGTGAATCCGGCAGTTAAAGGCAAGTCATCACACTTTTATTCTTTAGAAGTATTTAGCTTAATGGGCTACGACAAAGTGTTGTTTTGCGATAGTGACTTATTATTTCTGGACACAATTGAAAGTTTGTTTTCACAAAATCAGCCCCTAATTTGTTGCGGAGACGGAGCATATTATCAAGGGTTAACTCGTCATAAGCAGTCATTTGTAGTTGGCAAACCCAGCAATGCCAAAGAGCAGTTTACCAATACCTTTAATGCTGGTTTCATGTTGATTGATAAGTCCCTTATAAACCGTGAGACCTACACTGCCTTGGTGGAGTTAACTCACTCTAAATACTGGATTGATAGAACAACCCCACATACCGATCAGCGTATATTCAACCAGTATTTTGCTGGAACACAACACATTGCCGACCCAAAATACAACTACTTAGTAACTCACCAAAACTCTATCAAGGCCATGCACTCGTATGACTTTAAGGACATTAAAGTTATTCACTTCAATGGCCCAAATAAACCATGGCGACTCACTCATACCTTAATATCTGTTACTGAAAACACCTTTCAAAATTTGGCTTTTCATCGATGGCACCAATGGTATGGGAAATTGATGACCAGGTTACATATCGATAGTCTGGTTGAAAAAGTCTCCGTCAAAGGCAAATATTTATGAATTTGTGGATAAAAGCTAAAAGCGAGCAAAAATGGAGCTATAGCTAAAAGCTTGAATATTAAAAGTCCGTAAAAACCGTCCTGACAAAGTCCTAACCATTATCCTCAGACTACAACTAGATTTCCATAATAACGATACATCATAGTTAATTTCTTACAGCGTCCTCCACTGGAATTATACGTTCGCTGTCTTAACCTAGCAGCCCAATTGTTAAGTCATTAGGCAAGTTAACTGTACATTGGAACGTTTTAGTATAAATGGGTGGTCTGAGTTAAAAGTGTTGTAAATAAAGACTTTTTTTGCTGTGCGGCCCTTATTTTTCGTAGAATTTGTTTTAGATAACTCTTCTAGCGTGATGGAAATTTTTTACAGTAAAGCATCAATATGAGCAGCAACGCTCCTGCCAAGTGACGACATGACATAGCCGCCTTCAAGTACCGATACAATGCGTCCTGAGGCATATTCATCAGCGACTTTTTTTACTTCACTGGTAACCCAAGCAAAGTCATCTTCTA
>DRHY01000101.1 GCA_011052985.1 Methylophaga thalassica | reverse complement strand
TGAGATCGGCGAAGTTTGTTATTACTAGGCATGAAAGTTGGCTCTGCTGTTAGTTGAATTGTTTGGTCGCAACTTCAGTTTAACAGTGGTCCAGCTTTCTTCAATATTATCAGTGCATTAGGCTTAAGTAAGTGCCATTCGGGTCAGAGCCCTTTTAAGGGTTTAACTCTTCATCTATAAAATTGTTATGCTGCAAGCAACTGTTTCAAGGAAGAAACAATGCCGCGTAAGCCACGTTTCTATTTACCTGATGTTCCCGTGCATATTGTCCAACGAGGACATTCCCGAGAACCTGTCTTTTTCGATAGTCAGGACTATGCCACTTATGCTTATTGGGTAAGTGAAGCAGCGCCTCGTTATGGCGTGTCTGTTCATGCCTTTGTGTTGATGACCAACCATACCCATCTATTGGTGACACCATCTGAGGTATCCAGTATCAGCCTATTTATGCAGATAAAAGGTGACGGAGGGATTAAATTTTAACCACTCGTTACCGCCTAAGTTTATGCTAATCTTTTGCTTATCATGGATTGATGAGAGGACGTTATGCCAAGGCGGGCCCGTGTTTATATTCCAGAACATCCCTATCACTTAGTTCAACGAGGCAACAACAGAGATGCTTGTTTTTTTGATCCAGAGAACTATCAATATTATCTCGAATTACTGACCGATAAGATGCCGCGCTACGGTGTGGCACTACACGCTTATGTGTTAATGACTAACCATATTCATTTGCTGTTGACACCCAGTGAGCCTGACTCAATATCGCGTTTAATGAAAGTTGTCGGTAGTCGTTACGCTTATTACATCAACAAAACCTACCGCCGGAGTGGAACGGTGTGGGAAGGCCGACACAAATCCAGCTTGATTGATGCGGATAACTACTTGCTTAAGTGCTATCGCTATATAGAGATGAACCCTGTTGAGGCAAAGATGGTAAAACGTCCTGAAGAATACAAGTGGTCTAGCTATTGCGTTAATGCCTGGGGGAAGGGTTATGAGCAAGTAACACCGCATTATCTTTATGGTGCTTTGGGTGCCACCTTAGAAGAAAGAAGTTATCGGTATCGTGAGCTGTTCAAAATTAATTTAGATGACAAGGATATCCACGTGATACGCAATGCGGCGCATTATTGTCAGCCCACTGGAGATAGTTATTTTAAGGAATCGATTGAGCGTCAAATTGGCCGTAAGTTGGGATATGCTAAACGAGGTAGGCCTACGCAAAGTGGTTTAAATGGTGGTTAAAATTTAATCCCTCCGTCACCTTTACCGTCCGGACAGCTACTTCCCGATGTTCAATGAGCCCCATATTCAAGTGGCCAACTTTCTTCTTGGGCTAATAAATTTCTTATAGGTGTTTGACAAGATGAGTCACTATCCAATAGTCTAGCGAGCAGCATTGCGGATAGGTGCTGTGCAAGGGAATGTTAATAATAAAATAGGGAGAAGGGAGATGAAGGATTATTTTATCCATTTTTTTTTGGTTTGCTGTAGAGCTGTATTGTTGGCCTGTCGCAAAAATATAAAAGATTCATTCACATTACCTCTTCTAGATAGCCTTCAGCTCCATTCTCTTAAAACCTGTTTTCGTCGCGTTTATATCGCCTGTTTTATATTCCCAATTTTTTTGGTAAGCATGGTGGTTCATGCTGCTCCCTTAGCAAATGACGATATCGGCAGTGTCGATGAAGACACGGTTTTAATGGAAGTTGTGCCAGGGGTGTTGGGTAATGACTCGTCAGGTTTAGCAGTAAACAGCAGTTTTACCTTGAACTATTCTGGGGAAACAGAAGGAACCCCTTCAGATAGTGTGTGGGAGGATGAAACTGGCCAAGCAGGCGGTAATGGGGGCAGTAATTATGACTTCTCATTAAACGGAGAAACGCTTGTAACTTCACCCATAACAAATTATTCAGGGATTACTCAAACCTATCATTTTCAGGGTGATTTAGGTGGTGGCAGTGGCGGCACCATGGATAGCCTGCAAGATTTATCAGGTAATCCTTCGGATGCGGATGCCAGTTTTGAGCTTTGGTTTAGGCCTGACGACCTTCAAGATGCCGATGTGTTGTTTGAAACGGGAAACAGGGACGGTATGTCGTTGGTCATGGTAGATGACGGCGATGGAGAGTTTGATGATCTACATTTTGTTGTGACGGACGGCAAAAAACGCATCACACTGGTGGCAGACTTATCGGTTATTTTGGGTGGCTCTGGCAATATTACCACTGAGTTTATCCAGGTGGTCGGTGTTTATGACAGAGATAGCCTAGGCAGCACAGATTCATTATCACTTTATATCAACGGAACATTGGTTGCTCAGGAAGCTAGCGAAACCAAGCTGAATGATTGGGCTGATGGAAATGATACAGGCTTAGGTACTGTCAATAAAAAAATTAATGTTGGTAATAGTAGTGTCAGTGATTATGAGGGTGACATTGCTATATTCCGTTTTTATGAATCTGCTCTCAGTGATACGGCTGTTGCAAATAACTTCAACAGTGTTGCCGGTGGCAACCTTGTCGTTAGTGGAATTTCTGATGGCGGTGCCGTGGGGAGTCAATTTGCATTACCGTCGGGTGCTTTGTTGACGTTAAACACGGATGGTAGTTATGACTACAACCCGGCTGGCCAGTTTGATCATTTAGTTTCCGATGAAATAACAACAGATAGTTTTACATACATTGCCCGTGATAGTGGTGGAGAAGAATCGAACCCGGCAATGGTAACGGTAACGATTACCGGAGCGAATGATGCGCCAATAGCAAATGCTGACAGCGTTGCGCTAAATGAAGGTGCTAGCCTCAACCTCAATTTGGCAATCAATGATATCGATATTGATGATGGTTTGGATTTAGGCAGTATCAACATTGTCACCGCGCCAGTGAATGGTAGTTATATCGTCAATACCGATGGAACGGTGGACTATAGCCATGATGGTGGTGAAACACTCAGTGATGAATTCAGCTACAGGATTAATGATCTGGGTGGGACAACCTCAAATGTAGCAACCGTAAGCCTTACGATTATATCTATCGACGATGCGGCGCCAACAGTGGGTGACGACAGCGGTCTAGTGTTAGAAGGGGCGTCTTCAGTTATTGACTTGATTGCGAACGATAGCGACAGTGAATCAGGGTTAGATTTAAACAGCATTAGCCTTACTTTGAATGCCTTTACGAATGGTAGCGTGATAGACAACGGTGACGGCAGTGTCACTTATATTCACGATGGTAGTGAGACGAACAGCGGTAGTTTCAGCTACACCATTGCCGATAATGATAACAATGTCTCCGTTGCGGCGAGTGTCAGCATCATGGTCA
>DRHY01000100.1 GCA_011052985.1 Methylophaga thalassica | reverse complement strand
GTATTAATCAAAACAGTCGCCGTAAAACCAATCTGATTTTTCGTTCTGACTGGCTAACTACGGAGTGGGCATGAGCCAACAACGCGTTGCTGACTATATTTTTGCCCGTGTGGCTGAGTTAGGTGTCAAAGAGGTATTTTTATTGCCGGGCGGTGGTGCCATGCATTTGGTGGATGCCTTAGGACAAAACACCGATCTCACCTTTATTCCTACCCATCATGAGCAAGCCGCGGCGATTGCGGCTGAAGCCTATTCGCGCGTTAATGAAACGTTAGGTGTCGCCTTAGTCACGACGGGACCAGGAGCAACTAATACCTTAACTGCGGTAGCAGGGGCGTGGATTGAATCGGTACCGTTGCTGATTATTTCTGGTCAGGTCAAACGTGCTGATATGAAGGGGGATTCAGGCGTACGTCAGATGGGACCTCAAGAAGTCGATATCGTGTCGATGGTTAAATCCATTACAAAATATGCTGTCACCGTTGATGAACCAGAAAAAATAGGTCTGTATTTAGACAAAGCCCTACAAGAAGCCATGACTGGCCGTAAAGGTCCTGTGTGGTTGGATGTGCCACTTGATGTGCAGGCGAGTTTAATTGATCCCGATAAGCTAGCAAGAGAAAAACTAGAAACAGACGATGCATCTGAGCCATCGTTGTGCTTAGATGAGGTGACTCAACTCATTCAACAGGCAGAACGCCCGATTATTTTGGCGGGGCATGGCATTCGTTTGTCTGGTGCTGCTGAGGCTTTTAAACAGTTATACGAGAAAACAGGTATTCCGGTATTAACAACCTGGAATGCCATGGATCTCATTCCTTACGAGCATCCATTGTGTGCCGGACGGCCAGGCTCTGTTGCCCTGAGACCGGCAAACTTTGCCGCCCAGAATTGTGATTTATTAATCAGTATCGGCGCTCGACTAGATAATGTAGTGACGGCGCATAACCCACAAAATTTTGCTCAATATGCCGATAAAGTCATTGTCGATATTGATGCCTATGAACTAAAAAAACATCAGTTACCCAAAGCACGATTAATTCAGGCAAATGCCAAAACCTTTATTGAACAGCTAAACTCGAGCATAGAAAACACGGCTTCAGAATATGCCTCGTGGATTGCTAAGATTGCCGACTGGAAACAACGCTATCCGCGCTGCGATGGTGAGGTTTTCTCTGAGCAAGGCGAGATTAGCCATTATCATTTTATTGATCGACTCTCTGACCACACCGGACCTGATGAACTGATTATTACAGGCAGCTCTGGGTTGTCGGTAGAAGTGTTCTATTCCACCTTTGTGAATAAACCCGGACAACGTATATTTCTGACCTCTGGCTTAGGTTCTATGGGGTATGGTTTGCCTGCTGCCATTGGTGGCTGCCTGGCTTCAGGCAGAAACCCAGTGGTCTCGGTAGAGGGCGACGGAAGCTTACAACTTAATCTGCAAGAGTTGAGTACCTTAAAATCACTCAATTTACCCATCCGTATGTTTGTGATGAATAATAACGGCTATGCCTCTATTCGAAATACACAACGCAATTACTTTGATGAACGCTACGTGGCTACCGGTGCTGAAGCAGGCTTATTGATTCCAGACCTAGTGAAACTGGCGGAGTCGATCGGTTTGGATGCCATTCGAATTAACGATGCCTGTGAGCTGGATGAAAAAATTCACTATGTATTGAATCATCCAGGTCCCATCATTTGTGATGTGACTATTATTAAAGACGAAGCCCTTTGGCCCAAAGTGTCAGCTATTCCACAAGCCAATGGTTCAATGGTTTCTATGCCGTTGGAGGATATGTATCCACTGTTACCTATGGAACAGTTAGATGCGGAAATGGTGGTTGGTGTTTCAGAGGCTTCAAAACAAGCCAGAAGATAATTTACTTTTGTGAATTTTCAATGAATGGTCGATAAAGTTCGTGAACGTGAATAAGATTATCGGGACACTGAGCGTGCCATGCCAAATAACCTACATCTTCTGCAGTTAAATTACTGTTGTTTGGTACAAAGTCACAATCGATTGAACAGGCATAAAGAAAAGAGATAAAGTGGCCACGTGTGGAGTGGGGACGAATAATCTCATTCATCGTGATAGGTGTTGGATTAAAATCAACGTTATGACCAATCTCCGTTATTGCGACTTGTTCTATACGTTGTTCCATAGTCTCTTTATAACGGACAATACCGCCGGGGATATGCCAACCTTTCCCTGCAAATTTATCGTCTCGCCATGCAAGTAGAGTACGGTTCTTGCTATCTTTGATGAGTAAGTCGACATTCACTAACGGTGTGAGTCGACTGACTAGTTCGAATACTTTAATCCCTAAGCCTTTATTGGCATCATAAATACTAGAGTCAATTTGGTTTATGGCATTATCTAAATTCATAAAGTTTTATCTTTAAATAGGATTTATAAGAGATGTTGAGAAAGTTTTGTAGGGTGTGTAAGCAGCCTTTGGTTGATGAACCATTAGTAAAACTAAAAAACATGCCTGCATCTGCACAAAGCTTACCTTCTGAAGATGAGTTGGTGAATGATAAACCAATTGACATGATGTTGTTTCAATGTTCTGGCTGTGGGGTTGTACAGCATAACTCTGAGCCTGTTTCCTATTACCGGGAAGTCATTCGTGCA
The DNA here is from genome assembly GCA_011052985.1 of Methylophaga thalassica. Lineage (GTDB taxonomy): Bacteria > Pseudomonadota > Gammaproteobacteria > Nitrosococcales > Methylophagaceae > Methylophaga > Methylophaga aminisulfidivorans_A. The sequence goes on along the minus strand of DRHY01000100.1, from coordinate 8,836 downwards.
ACAGCTGTATCAAGTCAAATGAGCTTGTTTCGATTAGAACAATTTAAAAAATGGGTGTCAAAATATTGTTTAGCTTCAAAAAAAGTAATTGAGATAGGCTGTGGTCGTGGTGAGTACATGGAAATAATGAAGCGGACGGAGGTTGACTTATACGGGCTCGAATATGGAGCGGATTCAGTTCTATCTTGTCAGACACGAAACTTATCGGTAGAGAAAGGCTTTGTAGATAGAGACTTACAAATAACAAATGCACCTTTTGATGCTTTTTATATTCTTAATTTTCTGGAGCATATGCCAGACATCAGTTGTAATTTAAGAACAATTGCAGTGAACCTAACTGATGAAGCTGTTGGTTTAGTGGAAGTGCCTAATTTTGATATGATTTTGAAAGAAAGTATGTTTTCAGAGGTAATTGCTGATCATCTGTTTTACTTCACCGAATCCAGTCTCAGAAATACAATGGAACTGAATGGATTTGAAGTCATTGCTACACAGAAAATATGGAGCGACTACATTATTTCTATGGAAGTAAGGAAACGCCCCAAACTTAACTTATCATCTTTCGTTTCATCACAGGCAGAATTAACAGAAGCTTTAAACGTATTTATTGAACAATACCCAGAAAATACAGTGGCTGTATGGGGCGCCGGGCATCAATCTTTAGCTATATTGGCCATGGCTAATATAGAAAATAAAGTGGCTTTTGTTGTTGACTCGGCAGAATTCAAACAAAATAAGTACACTCCTGCCAGTCACATTCCAATATATCCTCCCAAAATACTCAAGAATTCATCAGTTGAAGCCGTTATTATAATTGCGGGTGGATTTTCAGATGAAATCACTAAAATTATTAGAAGAGACTATGCTTCTATTTCAACCGTCGTCAAAGTATGTGGTGTTGGCCTAATGTATGCATAGTTAATCTATAAGGAGTCCTGATGAAAAAAATATTGCTGATCGTTCCACCGAATATTCGGTTTGAAGATTACATAAAACCTGCGAGTAATACGAAAGTGACAACTAAAGGTGAAAAATCCTTTGGTAGTTTAATAACAGATATGCCGTTAGGGGTTATCAGTCTCAGTGCTTATTTAAAAAAACATATTGAATGTCAGTTTGAGTTCATCGATTTTAATGTTGAGTTGAATAAGATAGACCACTTTCCATTCGAAACATTTGCTGATTATTTTTCATCAATCTTAAATAAACGATATGCCGGTACTGAATTCGACTTTGTCGGTATCTCAGCATTATTTTCAACTGCATACCGTAGTTTGATCGATCTCGGTGAAATCAGTGCTCAAATGTTCCCAAATGCAATGCTCATTGCCGGCGGAAATGTTCCTACAGTCTCTTATAAAGAGATTTTTAAAGATACAGATTGCTTTGATGCTATTTGTCATGGAGAGGGGGATATTCCACTCCTTAATCTAGTAAAAGCCGATAATCCTTATGACTTTGTCTTAACTGATAATAGCTGGATTACTAAGCACAAGCTTATGACGACTCTTCATTTTGAACATAAGTTTATCGATGATTTAGATGAGATTCCTTTTGACTACTCTTTAATTGATGTTGATGATTATGAGATAAACCCGACGATAAAAAGTTATGTGGGCGTCGGTGAGGGTAAGCTCAGTTACAACATAATGACTTCCCGAGGCTGTCCTTTTAAATGTGTTTTTTGTGCATCTCATGCGACACATGGACGTGATATGCGGTATGAGTCTGTTGAAAGAGTTAAAGAGAATATTCTTAAATTAAAAGAGATGGGAGTCGGAGTCATTACCTTTGAAGATGATCACTTCATGGGTAGTAAATCTCGAGCCTACGAAATTGTTAAGTATGTTGGTGATATAGGATTGACCGCTTTTTTTCCTAATTCCCTAGCCCTTTATGCATTAAGTCGTGAAATGTTGCAGGCATTAAAAAATGCAGGGGTAAACTCACTAATTTTGGCTGTTGAATCTGGTAGTGACAGAGTGCTTAAGAAAGTGATGAAAAAGCCTCTTAAGTTAGATATTGTTCGTCGTGTTGCAAAAGATTGTCGTGAGATTGGTATTTACACAGACTGTAATATTCTGTTTGGCTTACCTGGCGAAACTAAAGAAGACATAGCAGAAACACGCGCCTTTTTAAAAACGGTTGATGCAAACTGGTTCAGAATTAATGTAGCCACCCCCATCATTGGCAGTGAGATGTATGACGTTTGCGAAGAAAATGACTATTTTCAGGGGGAAGTGGTTGAAAGCAATTATAAAAGGGCTATCGTTGGTACAAAAGATTTCACACCTGAGTTTATTCAAGAAGTTACCTACGATACCAACATAGAACTCAATTTTGTTCACAATGCCGATGTGAAGCTAGGTCATTACGATACAGCATTGGCTAGCTTTGAGAATGTGATTAAAGTCAAGCCAGATCATCCTATTGCACATCATTATGCTGCCATATGTGCAGAAAATCTTCAGGATAAAGAAAAAGCTAACTATCATTACGAGCTCTACTATAAATACGGTCAAAGTGATTTCTGGCAAAAATTTATCAATAAATACAATTTACCTAAGATAGATGGAGAGAATGTTGGGACAGGATTTGGACGAACAGTTACAGGGGGGTGAACAGGCAATAGAGTTATTTCCTGATGACTCCACGCTGCTTAGTATCCTACTTTGCAATCATAAAAAGCCTTCATTGCAGCTTGCATTAGAGTCTGTTTTTTGTAATCAGATTCCGCAAAATTTTGAAGTGATAATTTGTGATGATTCTTCTACTGATGGGGCTTGGGATATTGCTTGTGAATTTTCTCAGCTGTACGACGAGAAAGTAACTCTTTGTAAACAGCACATGCCTATTGGGAAAAAAATGAACCGAAAAAAAGGTTTATTAATGTGTAAGGGAACTTACGTCGTAGAAGTTATCGATGGTGATGTCTTTGATTATGAGTACAGCAAATCAACTATCTCACGCTTAAAACAAGATAAATACTATACACACAGTTATATAAAACAATTAAAACCAGGTAATTTCTTCATACCGCAACAATTTGATCCTATCCTGCGATCACCAAAGAATGACAGAGTAAAAAACCCTTTAGTGAGTATCTGTGTGTACAACTATAACTACGGAAGGTATTTGCGCCAATGCCTTCAGAGTGTGGTTGAACAGACATATTCCAATATTGAAGTTTGCTTTTCTGATAACGGGTCAACAGATGAATCTTGGGATATTGCTCTTGAGTTTGCTAAAAAATATCCTGACAAGTTTAACCTGACACGTAATCGAACTAATTTTGGCCCGAATGTGAACCTGTGGAACTGTGTATTGAACATGACAGGTAAATATGTGCTTAAGTTATGTTCAGATGATGCCATCAAGCCTGGCTATATCGAACGTTGTGTCGAGCTGCTAGAACGTCATCCTGATGCTGGTTTTGCCATGGTGCATAGAGATATCATGGATGAAAATGGTGTTATAAGTAACGAAGCCGCTTTTTACTCAGAGAATTGTCTTATCCCAGGAAATGAACAGTCTGCTGTTTATATGGTGTCATCTGTTAATCCAAGTGTTTCTCAGGTGTTTTATAAGGTTGAGTATTTGGGAGGAAAACGGATGTCTGGAAATTTGAATGATCGATGGTTTGGCGACCGTATCATGGATTTCCACATCACATGTGAGCGACCAATTGTCTATATCAAAGAGCCACTTTTGCTAAATAGAGTGCACAGCCAAAGTGATGGTTCAGCTTTAGATGGTAATCTTCTGCAGTGTGTTGGGGAATATGTTCTTGTTCATCAATTGTCTGATATAGCAGCAAATTATCATGGTATGGAAAAAGCACAGAAAAGATTGCCTGAGGCGCTAGAGAAACTATCCAATTTATCTATTAGGTATTGTTTGAGGCGATTACTGAAGGGTGATGAAAATGGTGCTAAAAGATATTTTTATTTTGCTCTAGCTGCTGACTTAAATATAGATAAGCATGCTGTTTTTCCTCTTTTGACCGAATATTGGAGCAGCGACAGTGAGCGAAAAGTTGAGTTGTTGTCAAAGATTAAACTTGACTCGTCTGATGTGTTGACTAGAAAAGTTTCTTATCCTCCACCAGAAGGCAGCATTCAATATTTCTACGATGGTGATTCTTATGCAACGGGCTAGCGTAAAAGAAATCGAACACTTTTTAATAGGTGCTCGTGAGGGCGACAAACAGGATCCAGATGCCTTTGTTCGATTCTGTGAGCAGTTCCATTCGATCATACTCTGGGGAGCTGGAAATTTAGGTAATGCACTAGGAGTAAAATTTAAAGAGCTTGGAATCCCTATATCAACCTACTGGGATACAAATTACGGTTCCATAAACACTTGTAATGATATTCCCGTCGTCGCACCATTCGCATCAGGAAAAAGTTCAGATTCCCTAATTATCTTTTGTATCGGAAATGTTGCTGTTGGTCCCAATGTATTCCGTCAGTTATCAAAAAATGGTTGGAAGAATGTTATTCATGGGAATGACTTACTACAAGCACTGATTTGTCCTTTAGATAACAGTAAGCCTGCCAAAGCTGAGGTTTGTAATAGCTTTGATATCTGTAGTGTTTGCTCGTGTCAGCGATTGCATAACATCGTTAATTCAGATGTCGCGAGAAGACAAGGACTCGATAAAGCTGAAACGCTCTCATTCGATCGAATACATTTTATTACAAACAATATCTGTAATCTGAAGTGTACACACTGTTTTATGTACATAAACAGTTACCCAAAAGCATTAAAGCAAAATGTGAGTACTGAGCAAATTCTTCAAGATATTAAGCTAGCAATGACTGCCATTCATACACTTGGAGTGGTGAATATTTTTGGTGGTGAGCCATTTTTACATAAGGATCTTCACAAGATCGTATCAGGAGTGCTCTCACATGAGAACTTCGGATCAGTAATCCTCAACACAAATGGTTTGATTAAGATGAAACAAGACCACTTAGATCCTTTAAAGGATAAAAGGGTCAGATTAGCATTTTCAAATTATTTAGAAGTCACTGACGAAAAGTCTCATAAGTTGTTTTTCGATAATATCGAAAAAGCAAAGCAACTTGGTATAAACACTAAATATCAGAACTCTCTACCTACATGGAATGTTTCATCTACTTTAGATGATAAGCACGATGAAGAACATGAGATGGTTAATAAAAAAGATGCTTGTGGCGTGAAGTTTTTATACGTGTTTGATGGAAAAATATTTCCATGTGCTTTTAGTTTGTCACTTTATGACCTTGATGTAGCTGATTACAAAACAGATTATGTTGAATTAGAACCTAGTAAATCTACTGAACAGTTAAGAAAAGAAATTGTAGAAATGGTTTCAAGGCGTTTCTATCACTCTTGTAGTCACTGTGAAACCTTTGGTTCTCCTGCTTTGACAAATGTCGCTGCAGAGCAGGGCTATGATAAACGATATGCTTTACCGGAAAAAACGAGAAAGCTCATCGATATTCCAGTTGTTACAGAACCCTGTACCGCTGCTAAGGAGTGAATACGTGAATAGTCCGAGTGAATTAAGCACGATAAGGGAGAATCCTGAGTTTAAGTCACGCATGAGGATATGTCCGGTGTGTTCTTGCCATCACTCCTGGCCATTCAGGTATGTCGACATGGTTGTACCAGAATCATTGACCCTTCAACATCAGTATACGATTAACCAATGTGACAACTGTGGCGCTGTTTTTCATAATGTGAACTCTGAACTTGATAGAAGTAATTATTATGGTGCGTATACAGGTTCAAGTACCGTCAATTATGACGTGACTCCAGAGCAACTATATCTCAATGATTTGACCGTTAGATTCCTAGAGTATGCTTGTTTAAGTTCAAAAGAATTAGTTATAGCCGATGTGGGCTGTTCATTTGGACTAACTCTGACGACACTAAAGCAGAAAGGATATACCAATCTATATGCTATAGACCCTGATAGATCAGCTATCAAATATTTGTCAGAAAATGGTATTAATGGATTTGTAGGTGATGCAGAATGCGAGCGTAAAGATCTCGAGAATAAGTTTGATCTAATTATTCTTAGGCATGTGCTGGAGCATTTATATGAACCTAACATGGCTTTGAGTAACATAAGAAAGTGGCTAAAGGCAGGTGGAAAAGTTTATATAGAGTTACCAGCACTTTCGCTATATCAAGAAACTGGGCCTTTTCCGGGGTATTTCTTTGAGTTTGAGCACATTAATCATTTTAGTTTGAACGCATTGCTTAATTTGATGAACACGTTTTCGATGACTCATTATGAGTCGACTAAAGATATATATCCATGCCTCAGAGCTATATTTGATGCATCTGATAAGAAAAAAGAGATAGTGTTTTCCCCAGACTCGAAATACGTAGAAGCTAGTTTTGGTGAGCTCAATTCTAAATCAAAAAAAGTAATGGAAAAAATAGACTCTATAAATGACGGGCGAGAGATCGCCTTGTGGGGCGTTTCAATATTTGTCTATAGACTTCTTACTCATACCTCTTTAAAAGAATTAAATATTCAATTTTTGGTTGACGGTAATCAATTATTACAAGGCTCGAAAATACTCGGGTTGGAAGTACAAAAGCCCGATGTTTTGAGTGACTTTGATGGTGATATTGTTATATGTGGTGAGAACTCTGCGGAAAGTATTAAGTGTGCAATTAGAACAATGGGCCTAAAAAACAATGTAATTTGCCTAATGGGTGATTAATACAAATGAGTCAATCAAATATACCAACATCTGAAAATATAGAAAATATATTAGAACTAGCTCGTCGAGGAGTTGGTAACCATTCTGAATATCTGCTTTCTTATATTAAAAGCTTTGACAAGATAGTACTTAGAGGCGCTGGTAATTTTGGTTCAGCCTTCGGTCATTTTTTACAAAAAGAAAATGTGCCGAAGTCATCTCTCTCTTATTGGGATAAGCGCTTTGAAGAGTTACAAGAAGTTCATGGTCTAAAAGTCAACAAACCCTTCTCAGGTGTCAGTGATAAGAAAAACTCATTAATCATTAATTGTATACCTAACGGGAGCTTATCAGGCAGTGTGGGAAAAGATGAGTTTTTTAGAGAGGGATACCAACATTACCTTTCAGGGATGGCTCTATTTGAGGCATTGATGTGTGAAAATAAACCTGAGACGGGGTTTGATGCAAAGGTGTGCCTTGATACAACTTTTTGCAACTGGTGTTCTTGCAAGCGTTTATCAGCCATGATGCCAAAGAATAGTAGTGATGACGAGCCACTTGTTTACTCACTAGCAACATTCGTTATTAACCAGAAATGTACGTTGAGTTGCTCACATTGTGGTCAATATATTAATCATTACTCAAAGGAAGAAAGAGTTAATTTTTCTTTAGATATACTCAAAAAAGATATTGACCATATCTTCGATGCTATTGATGGAATTGGGTATGTATCTATTATTGGTGGCGAACCCTTTGTTCATCCTGAGTTAGATAAAATTATTGAGTACGTCAATACAAAAACAAATTTTGGCGTAATAGGAATTACAACAAATGGCATTTGTGATATCGATGATCAATTACTTTTGAAATTAAACAATGGAAAGACAAGAATTATCTTTTCTGATTACACCGCTGCTTTAACAGACAATCAGGCTAAATTATTTAAAAAAAATGTGGATAAAGTAGCGAAAAGTGGAATAAGTTACACAGTTGGACAACCAATATGGGCAACGCCAGCCTCATTACGAAAACTTCACTTATCTGAAAGTGAAAAAATAAATAAAAAAGCTAACTGTAATTCAACAGTGACATGTAAAACTATACAAAATGGTGTGTATTATCCCTGCTCGACAACAGCAGCGATGGGATCTCATCACCAAGCTAAATTTAAAAATGATTGGGTAGAAATTGATAGTGTCAGTTCTCCAGAAGAACTTAGAGAAAGGATTCTCGAAATTGATGGGCAGCCTTATTACGAGAGCTGCGATCATTGTGGTGAGGGTGGGAAAGAATTAGCAATTTCTGGCGAGCAGGGAGTGAGTGAAAGTTACATTCACATAGATGCTATTAAACGCAGCAATAGAAATAAATAGAAGGTATGGCGGCTGCTCTGAAAAAAGTGCTCATCACGGGCGGTGCTGGTTTTTTAGCAAAAAGCCTTTCAGAAAGACTTCCTGCTAACTATACACTGGATGTCTGCAGCCGCACCCGTTTGGATCTGAATGATGTCATCCAGCTTGAGGTATATTTAAAGAAGCACAAGTTTGACATAGTTATTCATACCGCCACCTATGATGCCGCCCCAAGAGACACAAAAAACGATCCCAAAAAAGTACTCGAATCCAATTTGAGAATGTTTTTTAACCTAGCTCGTTGTCGAGATAGCTTTGGCAAAATGCTTTATTTTGGCACTGGAGCAGAGTTTGGACGTGATAGCTGGACTGAAAATATGGATGAGTCATTTTTTGATCGTCAAGTGCCTAACGATCAATATGGATATTCAAAATATCTAATGACCCAGTTTGCAATGCAGACAAACAATATTTATAACCTTCGTTTATTTGGTGTGTTTGGTGAATTAGATAATTGGCGTTATAGATTCATTTCAAATATCTGTGCTCATGCCGTGTTAGGGTTACCTATAAAAGTTCATCAGAATAGTTCAGTAGATTTTCTCTACGTAGATGATTTAACAAAAATTGTCAGGTGGTTTATTGACAACAATCCAACTCATCAGGTCTATAACGTCTGCAGAGGCAAATCATATGAGTTCGTTGAGTTGGCTAAGCAGGTTAGGTCACTCACTAATGTTAACGTCGATTTGGTCGTTAACCATACAAACATTAATAAGC
>DRHY01000099.1 GCA_011052985.1 Methylophaga thalassica | reverse complement strand
AGTGGTGGTCAAGCCCATCGGGGCATCAGAGTTATACAATGCCATTATGCATACAGTGTTAAATGATAAAGAGGGCAACGTTGATGGTATATCCGGAAAGAGTGCATCAAAAATATCAAACTTACCTAACTTTAATGCCTCTGTTCTACTCGTTGAAGATGATTTGATTAATCAAGAAGTCGCTAAAGGCTTACTGTCTAAACTAGGGCTAACCGCACAGATAGCCGCTAATGGGGTTCAGGCATTACAAGCACTTTCAGAAAAAGAATTTGATATCGTGCTGATGGACTGCATGATGCCTGAAATGGATGGTTATGAGGCCACAAGAAAACTGCGCCGTGGTGAATCAGGCACTAGTAACCAAGAGAAACCTGTTATCGCATTAACCGCTAATGTGATGGATGGTTCTAAGGAAGAATGTTTGGCTGCGGGCATGTCCGACTTTTTATCAAAACCCATCATGCCTCAAGAGTTGATTACTATGCTGCAACGCTGGTTATGAGCGGCTGTAGTAATCTCACTCACTTTTTATCTCCTATAACCTTTTACTATCCAGCATCAAGACACACTTGAACGCTTATTGTTAACCTCAATGCGCCGGTATCTGACGCTGTGGCATCGGAATATTAGTCATCTCTAAGTATCTGATTATAGTTATATTCCATAATATCTAGTGCTAATAAGTAATAATCTATTGGTTCACAAATAAACCTATTAGTTATATGGTTATAGTGCTACTATCAATCAAGCGTTTTTTTAGCAGAAACAGTCGGTGCAATGCCAGCCGCTTCTGACTAACGACTTTAACAAGGCTTAATCAAACGAAGCACACGCTCATTATCCGTTTTTATCCCGTTTGGAATAGAAGGCAAGTGATATGAGAGAAGAACCACAACGCTCCATCAATACCGGACGAGTCAGCGCAATACGCGGTAGTGTGGTAGATATCGAATTTTCATACCATTTACCAAACATCTACGCCGTATTAAACGCCTGTGATAACAGCATTGTTTTAGAGGTGTTATCACAACTTGATGCTCGCCATGTTCGAGCGATTGCTTTAACCCCAACGCAAGGTCTTGCACGTGGCATGGTTGTCATCGACACCGGTGCTCCTCTGCAAACGGTTGTCGGAAAGGGTGTTCTATCACGCATGTTTGATGTGTTTGGTGAGCCTATTGATGGGCTACCCGCGCCTGAAAACGTCATTCATCGCAGTGTGCACAACGCGCCCCCTCCATTGGCCAGACGTTCTACGAAATCAGAAATCTTCACCACAGGCATCAAACTTATTGATGTGTTAATACCCTTAGAGCGGGGAGGAAAAGCGGGCTTATTTGGTGGCGCTGGCGTAGGTAAAACAGTGTTACTGACAGAGATGATCCACAATATGGTCGGCCAACATCATGGTGTGAGTATTTTTTGTGGCATCGGTGAGCGATGTCGAGAGGGTGAAGAACTCTATCGTGATATGAAAAAGGCCGGTGTGTTGGACAATATGGTGATGGTGTTTGGCCAGATGAATACACCACCGGGGGCACGGTTTCGAGTGGGGCATGTAGCCTTAACTATGGCTGAGTATTTTCGTGATGATGAACATCGTGATGTGTTGTTACTGATTGATAACATCTACCGATTTATTCAAGCAGGAATGGAGGTGTCTGGTTTGATGGGGCAGATGCCCGCCAGACTTGGCTACCAACCCACAATGGGTACCGAGTTATCACAATTAGAGGAACGCATCGCGAATACCGATACGGGTGCTATCACCTCGATTCAAGCCGTCTATGTACCTGCTGATGATTTTACCGATCCAGCCGCCGTGCATACGTTTTCACATCTATCGGCATCGGTCGTGCTGTCTCGCAAAAAAGCCAGTGAAGGTTTATATCCTGCCATTGATGCCTTGCAATCCAACTCCAGAATGGCTACCCCCAGCATTATCGGCGAACGTCACTATCAAATAGCCCAAGATATTCGCAGTACCTTAGCCCAATACGCGGAGTTAAAAGACATTATTGCCATGCTTGGCATGGAACAACTGTCTTCAGCTGATCAACATATCGTTGGTCGGGCACGCCGATTAGAACGCTTTTTAACCCAACCCTTTTTCACGACTGAGCAATTTAGTGACAATAAAGGCAAGTGGGTCAGCTTAGACGATGCCCTTGATGGTTGTGAGCGGATTTTGAATGATGAATTTAAAGACTTGCCAGAAGCTGCGTTATATATGATCGGCGCCATTAGCGAGGCAAGAGAAAAAGCAAAACACCTGTCAGACGATGAGCAGCGAAACGAGTTACTGTCAGATGAAGCTTAAGGTGCTGCTTCCCTATAACGTATTTTTGGCAGAACAGTCTGTGGTTCGTATCGTTGCTATGACCGATGATGGCAGCGTAGGAATTTTGCCTCAGCGGCTCGACTGCATTGCCAGTCTTTGTGCCGGCATTTTGGTGTATGAAATAGCAGGACAACCAGAGGCCTATATTGCCGTTGACCAAGGCTTATTAGTAAAAGCAGGCAACGAGGTAACGGTTAGCGTTCGCAATGCTGTTCGTGGCACAGATTTACAGCAACTCAATAGCACCGTTAGACAAACATTTCTCAATTTGAATGAACAGGAACGTGAGGTGCGATCGGTTTTAGAAAAGTTGGAAACGGGTTTGATTCATCGCTTAGCTGAGTTTCACCATGACGGATAAATTTAAACCAAAACACGAGAAATTTAGTCAGCAGATTGGCGATATCGCTGCTCGTAAAGTAAAAGCACAGCGAGAAGTCACTCAAACGATATGGACAGGTCTTGGCATGGTTGGATTAGTGGGCTGGTCGATTGTCGTACCGACATTACTTGGTTCCGCTCTAGGCATGTGGTTGGATGACATCGATAAAAATCCGGCTCGTTCATGGACGTTAGCGTTGATGATGGTTGGCATTATTACTGGTTGTGTACACGCCTGGTATTGGATAGACAAAGAGAGCAAAACCATGACGAACAATGAGGATGAAGAATGATGTCAGAGCTGTTTCTCTTATCCCTCAATATACTTGAAGGGCTGTTTTTAGGGCTATTTTTTTTCTTAGGACTTTACTGGACTGTTCAAAAAATCACCCACTCTGAGCATATTGCCGCTTGGTTTATGTTGAGTATGTTGATGAGAACAGCCGTAGTCGTTGGCGGCTTCTATTTTATTCTCGCTGAGGGCTGGGGAAGTGGTGCGGTTGCCTTGCTCGGTTTTATTTTTGCACGATTACTCGTTACTAAACTGAGCAAACGTCACATGACATCAACTTGGCGTGCCACATGAATCTCAGTCCAGATCAAGCGGTTTTCTGGCAATGGGGTGTGATCAAATTAAACGCCACGATTGCCTATACCTGGCTCATCATGTTGGTGCTTGTCATCGTGTCCATCCTTGTCACACAACATTTAGCCACTGGTTTAACACGTTCACGTTGGCAAAACAGCTTGGAAATGATCGTCATCGGTATCAATAAACAAATTGCTGAAGTAGGTATCACTGACTCAAGAGACTACTTAGGATTTATTGGGAGCTTATTTCTCTTTCTTGTCACCGCCAGTTTATTTACTGTCTTTCCATTTTACGAACCACCGACAGGTTCCCTGTCAACCACGGTTGCCCTTGCGTTATGTGTTTTTATTGCGGTACCTGTTTATGGTATTCAAAAGCGTGGACTGAAAGCCTATCTCTACGCTTACACACAACCAACGTTGATGATGTTGCCGTTTAATATTATCAGTGAACTCTCACGCACCTTAGCTTTAGCCATTCGTCTGTTTGGCAATATGATGAGTGGAGCGATGATTTTAGCTATTTTGCTCATCATCACCCCCTTTATCTTTCCTATTGTAATGAGTGTATTGGGACTGCTGACAGGCATGGTTCAGGCCTATATTTTTAGTGTCTTAACAGCGGCTTACATCGCTGCAGCCACCAGAACAAATAAAAAACTAGCGACGACTTAACACAGACTATGAGGAATCTTTTATGGACAGTATGACAATCATTGCAGTGGCTTCGATCATTACTGCCGGCATCACCATTTGTATTGGTGTCATCGGACCCTCTTTAGGTGAAGGGCGAGCAGTTGCCGTTGCATTACAATCCTT
>DRHY01000098.1 GCA_011052985.1 Methylophaga thalassica | reverse complement strand
GTGCCAAGGATTGTAATGCAACGGCAACTGCTCGCCCTTCACCTAAAGAGGGTCCGATGACACCAATACAAATGGTGATGCCGGCAGTAATGATCGAAGCCACTGCAATGATTGTCATACTGTCCATAAAAGATTCCTCATAGTGTGTTTTAAGTCGTCGCTAGTTTTTTATTTGTTCTGGTTGCTGCAGCGATGTAAACCGCTGTTAAGACACTAAAAATATAGGCCTGAACCATGCCTGTCAGCAGTCCCAATACACTCATCACAATAGGAAAGATAAAGGGCGTGATGATGAGCAAAATAGCTAAAATCATCGCTCCACTCATCATATTGCCAAACAGACGAATGGCTAATGCTAAAGTGCGTGAGAGTTCACTGATAATATTAAATGGCAACATCATCAACGTTGGTTGCGTATAGGCGTAGAGATAGGCTTTCAGACCACGCTTTTGAATGCCATAAGCAGGTACCGCAATAAAGACACATAACGCAAGGGCAACCGTGGTTGATAAGGAACCTGTCGGTGGTTCGTAAAATGGAAAGACAGTAAATAAACTGGCGGTGGCAAGAAAGAGAAATAAACTCCCAATAAATCCTAAGTAGTCTCTCGAGTCAGTGATACCTACTTCAACAATTTGTTTATTGATACCGATGACGATCATTTCCAAGCTGTTTTGCCAACGTGATCGTGTTAAACCAGTGGCTAAATGTTGTGTAACAGAAATGGACACGATGACAAGCACCAACATGATGAGCCAGGTATAGGTAATCGTGGCGTTTAATTTGATCACCCCCCATTGCCAGAAAACCGCTTGATCTGGACTGAGATTCATGTGGCACGCCAAGTTGATGTCATGTGACGTTTGCTCAGCTTAGTAACGAGCAATCGTGCAAAAATAAAACCGACTAGAGCAACTGCCCCACTTCCCCAGCCCTCAGCGAGAATAAAATAAAAGCTGCCAACCACTACGGCGGTTCTCAGCAACATACTTAACATAAACCAAGCGGCAATATGCTCAGAGTGGGTAAATTTTTGAACAGTCCAGTAAAGTCCTAAGAAAAAAAACAGCCCTAAAAACAGCCCTTCAAGTATATTGAGGGCTAAGAGAAACAGCTCTGACATCATTCTTCATCCTCATTGTTAGTCATGGTTTTGCTTTCTTTGTCTATCCAATACCAGGCGTGTACACAACCAGTAATAATGCCAACCATCATCAACGCTAATGTCCATGAACGAGCCGGATTTTTATCGATGTCATCCAACCACATGCCTAGAGCGGCACCAAGTAATGTCGGTACGACAATCGACCAGCCCACTAATCCGACCATGCCAAGACCTGTCCATATCGTTTGAGTGACTTCTCGCTGTGCTTTTACTTTACGAGCAGCGATATCGCCAATCTGCTGACTAAATTCCTCGTGTTTTGGTTTTGATTTATCCGTCATGGTGAAACTCAGCTAAGCGATGAATCAAACCCGTTTCCAACTTTACTAAAACCGATCGCACCTCACGTTCCTGTTCATTCAAATTGAGAAAAGTTTGTCTAACGGTGCTATTGAGTTGCTGTAAATCTGTGCCACGAACAGCATTGCGAACACTAACCGTTACCTCGTCGCCTGCTTTTACTAATAAGCCTTGGTCAACGGCAATATAGGCCTCTGGTTGTCCTGCTATTTCATAAACCAAAATGCCGGCACAAAGACTGGCAATGCAGTCGAGCCGCTGAGGCAAAATACCTACGCTGCCATCATCAGTCATAGCAACGATACGAACCACAGACTGTTCTGCCAAAAATACGTTATAGGGGAGCAGCACCTTAAGCTTCATCAGACAGTAACTCGTTTCGCTGCTCATCGCCTGACAGGTGTTTTGCTTTTTCGCTTGCCTCGCTAATGGCGCCGATCATATATAACGCGGCTTCAGGCAAATCTTTAAATTCATCATTCAAAATCCGCTCACAACCATCAAGGGCATCGTCTAAGCTGACCCACTTGCCTTTATTGTCACTAAATTGTTCAGTCGTGAAAAAGGGTTGGGTTAAAAAGCGTTCTAATCGGCGAGCCCGTCCAACGAGATGTTGATCAGCTGAAGACAGTTGTTCCATGCCAAGCATGGCAATAATGTCTTTTAACTCCGCGTATTGGGCCAAGGTACTGCGAATATCCTGGGCTATTTGATAGTGACGTTCGCCGATAATGCTGGGGGTGGCCATTCTGGAGTTGGATTGCAAGGCATCAATGGCAGGATATAAACCTTCACTGGCTTTTTTGCGAGATAGCACGACCGATGCCGATAGATGGGAAAACGTATGCACGGCGGCTGGATCAGTAAAATCATCAGCAGGTACGTAGACGGCTTGAATCGAGGTGATAGCACCCGTATCGGTATTCGCGATGCGTTCTTCTAATTGTGATAACTCGGTACCCATTGTAGGTTGGTAGCCCAGTCTGGCGGGCATCTGCCCCATCAAACCAGACACCTCCATTCCTGCTTGAATAAATCGGTAGATGTTATCAATCAGTAACAACACATCACGATGTTCATCATCACGAAAATATTCAGCCATAGTTAAGGCAACATGCCCCACTCGAAACCGTGCCCCCGGTGGTGTACTCATCTGACCAAACACCATCACCATATTGTCCAACACACCGGCCTTTTTCATATCACGATAGAGCTCTTCACCCTCACGACATCGCTCACCGATGCCACAAAAAATACTCACACCATGATGCTGGCCGACCATATTGTGGATCATCTCTGTCAGTAACACTGTTTTACCTACGCCAGCGCCACCAAATAAGCCCGCTTTTCCTCCCCGCTCTATGGGTATTAACACATCAATAAGTTTGATGCCTGTGGTGAAGATTTCTGATTTCGTAGAACGTCTGGCCAATGGAGGGGGCGCGTTGTGCACACTGCGATGAATGACGTTTTCAGACGCGGGTAGACCATCAATAGGCTGACCAAACACATCAAACATGCGTGATAGAACACCCTTTCCGACAACCGTTTGCAGAGGAGCACCGGTGTCGATGACAACCATGCCACGTGCAAGACCTTGCGTTGGGGTTAAAGCTATCGCTCGAACATGGCGAGCATCAAGTTGTGATAACACCTCTAAAACAATGCTGTTATCACAGGCGTTTAATACGGCGTAGATGTTTGGTAAATGGGATGAAAATTCGATATCTACCACACTACCGCGTATTGCGCTGACTCGTCCCGTATTGATGGAGCGTCGTGGTTCTTCTCTCATATCGCTTGCCTTCTATTCCAAACGGGATAAAAACGGATAATGAGCGTGTGCTTCGTTTGAGTAAGCCTTGTTAAAGTCGTTAGTCAGAAGCGGCTGGCATCGCACCGACTGTCTCTGCTAAAAAAACGCTTGATTGATAGTAGCACTATAACCATATAACTAATAGGTTTATTTCTGACTCAATAGATTAGTAATTAACATACTCTAACTAACGGTAATTCAGATACTTAGAGTGCATAGTCTCTAATTCATTACCATACAGCACTGTCTCGACGTTAATAATTAAGCGTTAAATGTTGCGTCGATGACAAACAATGAAGAGGCGATCAGATAGTCAGTGCGTGAGATAATAACGGCCGCTCATAACCAGCGTTGCAGCATGGCAATCAACTCTTGAGGCATGATGGGTTTTGATAAAAAGTCGGACATGCCCGCAGCCAAACATTCCTCTTTAGAACCATCCATCACATTCGCAGTTAATGCGATAACAGGTTTATTTTGATTAGTTCCGCCTGACTCACCATGACGTAGTTTTGTTGTAGCTTCATAGCCATCCATTTCAGGCATCATGCAATCCATCAGCACAATATCAAATTCCTTTTCTGAAAGGGCTTGTAATGCCTGAATCCCATTCGATGCAATCTGAGCTGTTATACCTAATTTACATAATAAGCCTTTTGCTACTTCTTGATTAATCAGATCATCTTCAACTAATAAAACAGAGGCATTAAAGTTAGGTAAGTTTGATATTTTTGATGCACTCTTTCCGGATATACCATCAACGTTGCCCTCTTTATCATTTAACACTGTATGCATAATGGCATTGTATAACTCTGATGCCCCGATGGGCTTGACCACCACT
>DRHY01000097.1 GCA_011052985.1 Methylophaga thalassica | reverse complement strand
TTTCCATGATTTTCTTATCGAAAATCCAACCGATGCAAAACTGATTGCGAATAAAATGATCGATGCAGCACGTGCGCGTGATGCGGCTAGAAAAGCACGAGAATTAACTCGACGTAAGGGGGTATTGGATATTGCTGGTTTACCAGGAAAACTAGCCGATTGCCAAGAACGCGATCCAGCACAGTCTGAACTCTTCCTAGTGGAGGGTGATTCCGCGGGTGGCAGTGCTAAACAAGGCCGTGATAGACGTACACAAGCGATATTACCTCTCAAAGGTAAAATTCTGAATGTAGAGCGTGCACGCTTTGACAAAATGATTAGTTCAGCTGAAGTAGGCACACTTATCACGGCACTAGGCTGTGGTATTGGTCGTGACGAATATGACCCAGAGAAATTACGCTATCACCACATCATTATTATGACGGATGCTGATGTCGATGGCTCACATATCAGAACCTTATTACTGACATTCTTTTATCGTCAGATGCCAGAACTCATAGAACGTGGTCATGTGTATATCGCCCAGCCTCCGTTATATAAAATCAAAAAAGGCAAACAAGAGCGTTATGTAAAAGATGATGCTGAAATGGAGAAGTACTTAACTGAAGTCGCGTTAACAAACGCGTCTTTTTATCCATCAGAAACAGCATCAGCGATTGAAGGTTCAGCACTAGCCGCATTGGTGGCTGAATATCAAACGGTAAAAGCCATCATTGGACGTCTGGCAAATCATTACTACCCTGCTTTTCTTGACCAGCTGATTTATCAACCACAAATTCCTGCATTGACAGATGCTTCAGCGATGGCTTCGTGGTTAGCAAAAATTGAGCAGTCATTGAACAAAGGCTTACCCACAGGTACGCAATATAAGCTATCTGTTAAACACAATGATAATGATCCGATACCATTAGTGAATATCAGCTATAGCCGTCATGGTATTAGTACTGATTACCATGTGCCCGGTGAATTCTTTGATAGTAATGAGTATCAGAAGATTTTGTCTTTTGCCGTAAAAGTTACAGATCTTTTTGAAGACGGTGCTCGCGTTGAACGTGGTGAACGCCAGCAAGAAGTCAGCTATTTTGCTGAAGTTGTTTCTTGGTTATTAGCAGAAGCACGGCGTGGTCAGCATGTACAACGATATAAAGGTCTGGGTGAAATGAATCCAGATCAGTTGTGGGAAACGACGATGGATAAAAGTAAACGTCGCTTACTGCAAGTAAAAATCGGCGATGCGATTGTGGCGGACGAGACGTTCAATACGCTTATGGGTGATAACGTTGAACCTCGCAGGGAGTTCATTGAGACACATGCACTTCAGGTATCAAACCTCGATATTTGAAGAAAGGAATTTTTTCCATATGATTTAGTCATACAGCCGAAAGGTTGTATGACTTTTTTTTGAGTGAAATATAAGAAATAAATAAAACAACAAGGAATAACTATGTCTGATAGCGTTATTCGATATGATCGAGTACAGAGAATATTGCATTGGTTGATTGCAGTAGTCATTTTATCGATGATTGCCATCGGTTTGTATATGGTTCAGCTACCCAAAGAGTGGGAGCTACCGCCTGGACAAGAGAGTGTCAGGGCTTTTTGGTTTTTATTACATAAATCATTGGGCATTACTGCAGCAGCATTGATTCTAGTGCGAATAGGCTGGCGATTGACTCATAAAGCCCCTCCTCTACCAAGTTATGTTCCAAAATGGCAGCAGCGGCTATCTGGCTTTGTGCATGGCTTATTATATGCGCTAATGGTAGCGATGCCACTCTCGGGCTATCTGCAGTCTATGTTTAGTAAGTACGATACAAAACTATGGGGAATAGTACTGCCTCGGCTCGCTGAACCAAGTACTGCGCTGAGGGAACAGTTTTCTGAAGTGCATGAAATACTTGCGTTTACACTTATTGCAGTATTAGTACTACATATCTCAGCAGCTATTCGCCATAGGCTAACTAACCGTGATATATCGGATAGGATGTCTTTATGCGATAAGACAAATAAATAATTTCAACGGTATAAAGACCGGAAACAAAAAAGCCCGACACAATCGGGCTTTTTTGTGGATAAATGAAAGTTACGAAATTAATGTAATTTAATTTTTGGATGAACGCTACGTCTGAATATATGAGACAGAGATAACATTACTACTCGAAACGGTCCAAACAGTGCTGTTTGATGCATTTTGTATAAAGAAAGGTACATCAAGCGCGCTAAAAAGCCTTCAATCATCATACTGCCTTTACTGAGGTTACCCATCAGATTACCAACGGTACTGTATTTACCTAACGATACCAGCGAGCCATAGTCATGATATTCGAATTCAGGTGCTTCCTTACCCGCCATTCTATTTTTAATGGATTTAAATGCAAGTGATGCCATTTGGTGGGCTGCTTGAGCACGTGGTGGAATGTTTTCATCGTGTCCCTGCCACTTGCATGCACAGCAGTCACCAATCGCGTAGATATCATCATCAAGTGTGGTTTGTAAGGTCGACTTAACAACAAGCTGATTCATCCAGTTGGTTTCAAGACCTGCAATATCTTTGAGAAACTCAGGGCCTTTAATGCCTGCAGCCCAGACTTTTATCGCCGCCGGTATTGTCTTGCCACTTTCCGTCATAATTGCACGTTCAGTTACTTCGACTACACGTTCACCAGTGTGAACCTCTACCCCTAGCTTAACTAATTCGTTAGTTGTTGCTGCTGATAGGTTCTCAGGTAACCCCGGTAAAACTCGGTTAGCAGCTTCAATAATACTGATTTTGACGTCTTGAGGTTTAACTTCATCTAATCCATAGGCGCTGAGTAGATGTGAGACTTCGTGAAGTTGAGCACTTAGTTCAATACCTGTCGCACCAGCACCGACAATCGCAATATTGAGTTGACCTTCATCAAGCGGTTTTCCTTGCGTATGCGCTTGCAAGTAGGCCTGCATAAGCTTGTTTTGGAATACCTCTGCCTGCTTAGTGGTATCTAGGAATAAACAGTTATCTTTAACGCCTTTAATCCCAAAGTCATGACTAATGCTACCAACTGAAATCACTAAATAATCGTAATCGAAGCGTCTGCGTGGAATGACTTCAACACCGTCTGGCGTTAATGTTGGTGCCACGATAATTTGTTTTTTATCACGATCAAGGCCTTCCATTCGGCCAAGACGAAATCGAAAACCACTCACATTTGCTTGTCCCAAGTATTCAATTTCATCTTCATGAGAATCAAGTGTTCCAGCAGCCACTTCGTGAAGTAGCGGTTTCCATATGTGGGTGTGTGTACTGTCGACAAGGATTACTTCGGCCTTACCTTTTTTGCCTAACTTTTTACCAAGTTTGGTGACAAGCTCAAGACCACCGGCTCCACCACCGACAACAACAATTTTTGGAATAGTGTTAGACATTCGCAAGGGCTCCAATCTGACGCAAATAATATATGAAATATCGATTTTAACGTAAAAAAGGTGATTAAACCTATCTTATTTTTACTATATGTCAGTAGTCTGGCAAAATTTACCGAGAAATTAAATTATTTGAGAAATATTATGCAAGCAAGGCCTGAACGTCCTCGTGTCGCATGGGCTGTAACGGGCTCAGGACACTATCTAAAAGAGTGCTTGGAAATTGTCAGAGAATTAGACGATGTTGACCTGTTTTACAGCAGAGCTGGTGAGGAAGTCGTCAGAATGTATGGCTACGACCCTAAGGAATGGGTACCTGAGGGACGTGTATATCGTGATAGAGCTGCTAGTTCACCGCCAGTGGGGTTATTCTACCGGGGTGATTATCACACTTTGGTTGTCGCGCCAGCGACATCAAATACCGTGGCAAAAATGGTCTTGGGCATTTCAGATACATTGGTAACAAATATTTTTGCTCAAGCGGGTAAATGTCAGGTGCCAGCTATTGTGCTCGCCTGTGACAGTGAGCCAGAGGTTGATACGCCAGCACCTGACAGGATTGTGACTCTATGGCCAAGACAGGTCGATTTAGAACATACTCGACGGCTTAAGACCTTTGTAGATACAACGGTGGTTGATGACTCAGAACAGCTTCTTGCTGCCGTTCACAAACGATTAGCCGAGCTTAATTAACCGCTAATGACTGACACTATCCTATTTCTGACAGGTAAGCTCGCTGAACCGAGTTTGCGGCAAGTGTTGGCAGAAATGGAACCACTGCCATTTAAATATCGAATTCACCAGCTTGGTTTGTCCGTGGCCGCACTAATGACAGATGCCATGATTGGACGCAGATTAAAACCTGAGCATTACCAAAACTGTGCACAAATTATCGTACCCGGTCGTTGCAGAGGTGATCTGGATGCTTTATCTGCAGAATTAGGCGTTCAAGTGACTAGAGGTCCAGATGAAGTGAAAGACCTACCGCTTCATTTTGGTAAGGCACGTAAGCCGGTCGACTTGAGTAAATACAGCGTTAAAATATTTGGTGAAATTGTTGATGCGCCAGAAAGAAGTATCGACAGTATCATTGAGCGGGCAAGCTATTACCGTGACTCTGGTGCAGATGTTATTGATATAGGCTGTTTGCCACAAGAGCAATTCCCCCATATGGAAGATGCTATAAATGCCCTGCATAGCAATGGATTTATTGTGAGTGTGGACTCACTTTCACTCCCTGATCTTGAGCGTGCATCTAAAGCAGGTGCTGATTATCTTCTGAGTTTAACGGAAGAAACAATCCATCTTGCCGAGAGTAGTGATTCCATTCCCATCCTTGTTCCTGCGGAACCTGGCTCATTAGCCTCACTCGAACGAGCAATGGAAATGATGGACAAGATGGGCAAACCGTTCATCGCAGATGCTATTCTTGATCCGATACATTTTGGTCTAACGGAATCTATCGTCCGTTATCACCAATTGCGAAGTAAATATCCTGATATAGAGATAATGATGGGCGTTGGTAATTTAACCGAGCTTACTGACGCGGATACTTCCGGTATTAATGCAATGCTGTTCGGTATTATTTCTGAGCTCAATATTAATTGTGTTTTGGCTACTGAGGTGAGTCCTCATGCAAGAAGGGCAATCAAAGAAGCCGATGTGGCCAGACGAATGATGTACGCCGCTAAGGAAAATAACAGTCTTCCGCGTGATTTCAGCCCAGACTTACTTATTGCGCATGAGCGAAAACCCTTTCCGGATACAGCAGCAGAAATAGAAACCTTATCTAAGAGTATAAAAGACCCTAACTACCGAATTAAAATCGCTAAAGAAGGTATTTTTGTTTTCAATCGCGATGGCTTACTGAAAGACACGGATCCTTTTGAGTTTTATACGCAACTTGATGTTAAAGAAGATGCTGGTCATGCTTTTTACTTGGGCGTGGAATTAGCGAGAGCAGAAACAGCATGGCAGTTGGGTAAGCGTTATACGCAAGATGAAGAGTTACAATGGGGCTGTGCTGTTGAGTTGGATGAGGAAGACCTCAATCAGCAAAAAGCAGAAGGAACCACCATGAAATCAAGTGAACGTGCCTGTGGCACAGCAGAAAAGACAACTAAAAAAGGAAGAGCGTGTGGCACGGCTGACAAGTCGAATTCATGAAGTGATAGTGACCACGCTGAGTGAGTCTGGTGAGCCTCATCATGCGCCAATGGGAATTAGTGAAGTAAATGATTACTTCTTAATAAAGCCATTTAAGCCATCATCTACTTATAATAATCTTAAGCGTCATGGTCAATGCACAATCAATTATGTTGATGACGTGAGAGTCTTTGCAGGTGCACTGACGGAGCGGAGGGAATGGCCTGTTTTAGCCGCAAACTCCATTGATAGCATGTATTTGGCGTGTGCACTCTCGCACACTGAGTTGAGGATTGATCAGATTGATGACGACGACCCTAGAGCGACGTTTTACGCAAAAGTAGTCAGTGACTATACCCATCAGCCATTCAGAGGTTTCAATCGCGCGCAAAATGCTGTTGTAGAGACCGCCATTTTAGTGAGTAGACTAGGAATGCTTCCGGAAGAAAAAATTACGCAAGAATTAACGTATCATCGCATTTCGATTGAGAAAACCGCCGGTGAACGTGAATTAGAGGCATGGGGATGGCTGATGGAAAAGATTAGAGCAGCAGGTATTAATATCGATGACTAAATGGTTAGCCAGTATTCAATCTCTGGATGAAGCGAAGGAGCTCGAGACTTGCTTACCAGATATTCTCGATTTGAAAGATCCATCTGCAGGTGCATTGGGTGCGCTAGCAATTGATGATATAAATGCTATTGTCAGATGGCTGGATAAACGTTGCTTAAGTAGTGCCACTGTCGGTGATTTAGTGATGAAATCTAATGTTATCAGTCCGGTAATTTTTCAATGGGCGGAAACAGATTTAGATTATATAAAAGTAGGTTTGTTTGAGGATATTGAGCTTGAGAATTGTTTAGTTCAGCTGAAAGCAACGCTTTACACCGCTCCCAAACCCGTTATTGCGGTGATCTTTGCAGATCAAAGCTATCCTGATGACATCGTTGATTTGGTGAAACAAGCCGGATTTGTTGGCGTTATGGTCGATACGGCTGAGAAAAATGGTCAAAGTCTGAGTTCACACTGGTCAGCTATTGATATTCAACGATTCGTTAAATCAGCGAATGATAAGGGATTAATATGTGGCCTGGCTGGGGCCCTTAGAATAGAAGATATTGATTCATTAGCCCTTACTGGTGCGGATTATTTGGGGTTTAGAAGTGCTCTATGTCCAGATCGGCAACGTATAAACCACCTAGATGTTAGTTTAGCTATTAAGCTTGAAAAGCGTTTGGCGGAGTTTAAATTGGCGAGTTAAAAAGGAGCAGAGTATCCCCTGCTCCTTATCAATCAATCCTGGACGCTTTGTGTCATACGCAGATGACGAGCTGCTTGTATCATCGCCTCAAGAGCCGGTTTCACTTCATGCCATTGCCTTGTTTTTAGTCCACAGTCAGGATTAACCCAGAGACGCTCGGCAGGAATGCGTTTAGCGGCTTTTTCCATCAAATATGTGATTTGCGATACGGATGGAATATTAGGACTGTGAATGTCATAAACGCCAGGCCCAATTTCATTTGGGTAATCGAACGAATTAAATACATCTAATAATTCCATATCAGAACGTGATGTCTCAATAGTGATCACATCCGCATCCATTTGTGTAATAGCATCGATAATGTCGTTAAACTCTGAATAGCACATATGTGTATGAATCTGAGTACTGTCTTTGACGGCATTAGCGCTTATTCGAAAGCTTCTAACTGCCCAATCTAAATAGGATTGCCATTCTTGTTTTCTTAGTGGTAGCCCCTCTCTCAATGCCGCTTCGTCAATTTGGATAATCTCAATACCGGCATCTTCTAAATCAAGTACTTCATCGCGGATAGCTAAAGCTAATTGTAAGCAGGTTTCCGATCGAGGCTGGTCATTACGCACAAACGACCAATTCAACATGGTCACTGGTCCCGTCAGCATTCCTTTAACAGGTTTTTGTGTTAGTGACTGTGCATATGTAGCCCACTTAACTGTCATGGCGTTAGGTCGAGATATATCGCCATAAATGATGGGGGGTTTAACACAACGAGAGCCATAGGACTGCACCCAGCCAAACTGGCTGAATACATATCCCTGTAGTTGTTCACCAAAATATTCTACCATATCATTTCGTTCAGCTTCTCCATGAACCAATACATCGAGCCCAATGGTTTCTTGTTGGTGAATGGCAAAATGAATATGCTGCTTTAGCTGCTCTTCATATTCCGCAGTTGATATCTGTTGCTGTTTGTATTGGTGTCTTAACTGACGAATATCAGGTGTTTGAGGAAAAGAACCAATGGTCGTTGTGGGAAATGAAGGTAAATTAAACAGGGATTGATGATGTTTTACTCTCGTATGATAGGCAGATTTTCGCTTGCCTTGGTCATTTAAAAATGTAGCTAAGCGTGTTTTGACAGATGCATCATGGACGCGACTTGAATATTGCCGCTGTTGAATGGATAAGTCATGCAATGCAAGTTCAGTAGCAACAGCTTCGCGACCATCATTTAGTGCACTGGCTAAGAGATTTAACTCCTCAATCTTTTGATCAGCAAAAGCTAGCCAAGACTTTACTTCCGGCTCTAATGCTGTTTCTTGGACTAAATCGACCGGAACATGCTGCAGCGAGCATGAGGGTGCTAACCACAACCTATTATTTAGGCGTTGATAAATAGGCTCTAACCAATCAAGGGTTTTAACTAAGTCTGTTTTCCAGATATTACGTCCATCAATAACACCAATAGACAGTATTTTATGGCACGGTAACCAGTCAATAACCTTGCTCACCTCATCTCTAGCATTAATAGCATCAATGTGAAGACCAGCTGTAGCTAGATCACAGGCAAGGTTAAGATTTTCTTTTAAAGAGCCAAAATAATTCGCTAACAGTAATTTAACTGGTGCTTTATTAAACGAAAAATAGGCTTGGGTGAGGGCATGCTGCCACTCATAAGTTAATTCGGTAGATAAAATAGGCTCATCCATCTGAACCCATTCAATGCCAAGCTGAGAGAGCTCAATTAGTAATTGCTCGTACACGGGTAGGAGTTGGTTGAGTAACGCTAATGGATCACTGCCATCCTTTGTTTTACCTAGCCATAAATAACTAACTGGCCCAATGAGAACTGGCTTCACGTTGAAGTCATTAGCTAGGGCTTCTTTTACTTGAGAAAGGTAGCTGTCCGCATGTAATTCAAACTGAGTATTGGTATCAAACTCGGGTACGAGATAGTGATAGTTTGTATCAAACCATTTCGTCATTTCAGCTGCCGCAATCGAAGAGGTCTGATGTAATGTGTTAGAGCTGCGCCCTCTTGCGGCTTGGAAGTATTGGTCTAGCGTATTGAGCGAGCTATCTACTCGATCTGGAAGGTTCCCCAGCATTAGACTGGTATCTAAAACATGATCATAAAATGAAAAGTTACCAACAGGTATCCAGTCTAGAGTGGACTGTGCTTGCCACTGCTGATTCTTCAATTCAAATGCCTTGTCTTCAAGTGATTGTTGATCAATATCACCCTGCCAATAGCTTTCTAATACAAATTTCAATTCTCGACGTCGTCCAATACGAGGATAACCAAGGTTATGAGTTGTCACCATGACAGTTTGTCCTTCTAAATTAAAATAAGGATGGCATTGTATTCGCGAATGATTATGAGGAATAATGATGATTTTTTAACAAACTATAAGTAAATCTCATAGATGATTGACCGTAGCCATTTGAAAATTATTCATGCCCTAGCTGAGCACGGAAGCCTGACCGCAGCGGCTAATGCTCTCTTTGTGACTCAGCCTGCGTTATCACATCAAATTCGTTATCTGGAGCAAAAATTGGGCATAGCGTTGTGGGAACGTGAGGGCAGAAGTATACGTTTGACACAGGCGGGAGAGTTACTCTTATCGACAGCGAGACAAGTATTACCCGTTCTAGAAAAAACTGAAAATACATTTAAAGCTTATGCAGAGGGTAAACAAGGTTTATTGAAAATAGGAGTGGAGTGTCACCCTTGTTATGAATGGTTAAAAACGATTTTGTCAGAATACTTGCTTAAACAACCAAAAGTGGATGTAGACATCGTACAAAAATTTCAATTTTCTGGGATAGAGGGCTTACAAAATCATCATATTGATTGTTTAATCACGCCAGACAAAGTCGTACATGAGGGATTAGTTTATTCAGAGTTATTCGATTATGAATTAGTATTGTTAGTGTCTGAAATGCATGTGTTATCAGAGCAATCGTTTATACCTGCCGACAGGCTCTCTGATGAGCTGTTAATGACCTTCCCCGTCTCACAGGAGCGTTTAGATGTGTTTACCCAGTTTTTGATGCCTGCTGGTGTAGCACCTCAGCACAAAACCATTCAATCACTCGATATTATGGTGCAGATGGTTAGTTTAAATCGCGGAGTCACCGTTCTGCCAGATTGGTTAGCAAAACAGTATTGTAAACAGCTTCCAACAAGTGTGGTGAAGTTGGGGAAAAATGGGTTATTGAAAACCTTATTTGCCGTGATGAGGGATGGGGAGCAATCAATCCCTTATATGGCAGAATTCTTACGTATGGGAAAGAACACTAAGCTAGTAGTTGATTAGTCACGCATCAGACGATGCATCATTTCACGAATGGTGGTCGGGTCAAAGGGTTTATTGAGAATTGCAGACACGCCTGCTTGCTCGACTTCACCCAAACGAGCCTCATTATTCTCAGTGGTTAACATCATGATCGGTGTAGTGGTATTGTTCATTTCTGTTCTAATGTGATGGACAAGTTCATTGCCGTCCATTTCAGGCATATTCAGGTCTGTCACAATCAGTTCGTAATCTTTTTCTTGGAGTTGTGCTACGGCTTCAAGGCCATTTTCCACTTGATCGATATTGCTGATACCCATTGAGCTAAATATACGGGCGATATGATTTCTTGAGGTAGAACTGTCATCCACAATCAAAATGCTAATGTCATCGATATCGTAATTATCTAAAGCAATCTCTTCCGGATTAACAATGCCTAATGTCGATTTAATGGCACGCTGCAGATCAGCATGATTAAATGGTTTTGGCAAAATAGCAATAACACCTGTTTGCTTAACTGGTTCCAGCGCATGGTGATTTTTCTCACTGGAAATTAACATGCATGAAATGGATAAATCAGCAAAATCTTTATGCACAGTACTGAGTAATTCACTCGCCGTCATATCAGGCAGATACATGGAGGTAATGAGTAAATCAGGGGGGTATTTTTCAATAAGTTTTAATGCTTCCTCTCCACTGCTGGCGCCATCTATTTTATCGACACCTTCTTCATTTAAGTGACGCATGATGAGTTTTAGTTGCATCGATGAAGGTTCGA